>DATLJJ010000116.1:0-5796 GCA_035538975.1 Sphingomonas sp.
AACATCTTCGCGCCACGCGGGCGGCGAACGGAGGGTGGCAATGCGGTTTCTGATCGGACTGGTGGCGGCGGCGGCGCTCGCCGGATGCGCGGGGCGTGGGGCTGATCTCCGTGCGGACAGTGCGGCGCCGGTGCGAGTCAAGATCGTGGCCTTCAACGACTTCCACGGCCATCTCGAGCCGCCGAAACTCGCGGTCGCGGCGCCTGCGGTCGGGGGCGGCGAAGTGCAGGTGCCTGCGGGCGGCGCGGCGTGGCTGGCCACGGCAGTGGCGACGCTGCGACGGGGCAATCCCAATTCGGTGGTAGTCTCCGCCGGCGACATGACGAGCGCCAGCCCGCTCGCTTCGTCGCTGTTCCTCGACGAGCCGACGATCGCGGCGATGAACCTCGTCGGAGTGGACTTCAATGCAGTCGGCAACCACGAGTTCGACCGCGGGCAGCAGGAGCTGAAGCGGCTGCAGGACGGCGGCTGCGCGAGGAACACCCAGCGCGAGCCCTGCGCGCTCGACCGGTTCGAGGGAGCGCGGTTCCGCTATCTCGCCGCCAATGTCGTCACTCCGCAGGGCGGCACGCTTTTCCCCGCCTATGGCATCCGTACCTTCGGCAGCGGGCGGCGGCAGGTGCGCGTCGCCTTCATCGGCATGACGCTGAAAGGCACGCCGAGCCTGGTCATGGCGTCGGGCATCGCCGGGCTGCGCTTCGAGGACGAGGCGGACACGGTCAACGCATTGGTGCCGAAGCTCAAGGCCGAGGGCGCGGACGCGATCGTCGTGCTGATCCATCAGGGCGGCCATTCGAAGCTGGGCTTCAACGCGCACGGCTGCGACGGGATGACGGGCGACATCTTCCCCATCCTGAAGCGGCTCGATCCGCGGGTCGACCTGATCGTATCGGGCCATACGCACGAGGACTATATCTGCGACTATGGCACGATCGATCCGTCGCGGCCCTTCCTGCTGACCAGCGCGGGCTATGGCGGCACCATGTTGACCGACATCACGCTCGACGTGGATCCGGCGGCGGGGCGTGTGGTCGCCAAGCGGGCGGACAATGTGATCGTGCAGAGCGAGGGCTTCGCGACCAGCAAGGCCCGGGCCGATGTGACCGACGCCTATCCGCGTTTCGCCCCCGAGCCGCGCGTCGCGGCGCTGGTGGCGCGCTATGCCGAGGCGGCGAAGCGCTTCGCCGAGCGTCCGGTGGGGCGGCTGACCGCGCCCGCGCTGCGCGACACCGACGACATGAAGGAGCAGGTGCTCGGCAACCTCATCGCCGACGCCCAGCTCGCCGCGACCGCCGATCCGCAGGCGGGCGCCGCCGAGATCGCGTTCATGAACCCGGGCGGAGTCCGCGCGGACCTGAACCCGCGTGCCGACGGAACGGTGACCTTCGGCGACATCTATGCCGTCCAGCCCTTCGGCAACGTGCTGACGGTGCTGCGCCTGACCGGGCGCCAGTTGCGTGCGGTGCTGGAGCAGCAGTTCGACGAAGCCAAGGCGGGCGGCCAGTCGCTGCTGCTCGTCTCGCGGGGCTTCAGCTATGGCTTCGATCTGAGCCGGCCGGTGGGGCAGCGCGTGATCGAGCCGCGGCTGAACGGCGCGGCGATCGAGGACGAGCGTGTCTACCGGGTGACGGTGAGCAACTTCCTCGCGAACGGCGGCGATGGGTTCACCAGCTTCGGCGCGGGGACGGAGCCGGTGCTGGGGATGACCGACCTCGAGGCGCTGGAGCGGTATCTGGCGCAGGGGGCGGTGACGCCGCCGGCGCTGGGGCGGATCCGGAATCTGACGAAGTAAGTTCCCCTCCCGCAAGCGGGAGGGGAGCGCAGAGAGGGAGCGGCAGCCCTCACACCGCCTTCAGGGCTTCCTCGAAGTCGGCGATCAGGTCGTCGGCGTCCTCGACGCCGATCGAGATGCGGACGAGATTGTCGGTGATGCCGAGCGCCTGCTTGCGCGCATCGGGGACCGAGAGGTGCGTCATGCCGGCGGGGTGGCTGGCCAGCGTCTCGGTGCCGCCGAGGCTCACCGCGAGCTTGGCGATCCTGAGGCTGTCGAGGAAGGCGAACGCCTCTTTCTCGCCGCCCTTCAGATAGAGCGAGAAGGTCGAGCCGGCGCCGGTGCAGTGGCGCTTGTAGATGTCGGCCTGGCGCGAGCCTTCCTCGAGGAAGCCGAGATAGCCGACATGCTCCACCTTGGGGTGCTGGCGCAGGAATTCGCAGACCTTCGCCGCATTCTCGCCGGCGCGGCTCATGCGCAGCTCGAGGGTCTCGAGCGAGCGCAGCAGCATCCACGCGGTGTTGGGATCGCAGATCGTGCCGATCGTATTGCGCATCAGACGGATGGTGTTGATGTGCTCCTTCGAGCCGAGCACGCCGCCCGCGACCAGATCCGAATGGCCGCCGGCGTATTTGGTGAGGCTGTAGACGACGATGTCCGCGCCCTGCTGGAGCGGCTTGGCCCAGAGGGGGCCGAGGAAGGTGTTGTCGATCGCGATCGGAGGCTTCGTGCCGTTCCTGAAGATCGTGTCGCGGCTCGCGGCCACCGCTTCGACGTCGACCAGCGCGTTGGTGGGGTTGGCGGGCGATTCGAGGTAGATCAGCGCGACATTGCCGGAGGCGGCCTTGCCCAGCACCGCGTCGATCTCCTCGCGCGTGGCGCCGGCGGGGAAATCGAGCCAATGGACGCCGAAGCGGCCGAGGATGCGCGCGATCAGCGTTTCGGTGGCGGCATAGAGCGGGCCCGAATGGACGATCGTGTCGCCCGGCTTGACCATCGACAGGAAGAGCGTGGCGATCGCCGACATGCCCGAGGAGAAGGCGAGCGCGTCCTCGGCCTCTTCCCACACGCTGAGGCGGTCCTCGAGAATCTCCTGGTTGGGGCCGTTGAAGCGCGAATAGACGAGGCCTTCGGCGCCGCCCGGGCGCTTGCCGGTGACGCCTTCGAAATGGCGCTTCCCGGCGGCGGCATTGGGGAAGACGAAGGTCGAGGTGAGGAAGATCGGCGGCTTCAAGGACCCTTCGGAGAGCATCGGATCATAGCCGTGCCCCATCATCAGCGTCGCAGGCTTGAGCTTGCGCTCGCCGACCGTGTCGACCGCCGGCTTCGGCCGCCGCCGCGGGGTGGCGCCGGACAGCTCGGCTTCGGTTTCGTCGGTCATTCAGCCTCTCCGATATTCGTTAGTTGGTAACACCTGTAACGAAATGTCGGGCGCGTTGCACCCTTCTGCTGCGGACGCGGCAAAGTTGACGTAGTTCCGCGCAAACGCATTCATCTCGCAACTTTCCTGCGTGACGCGGTTCGATCGTTGCGCCGCCGGACAGTGTCAAAGAGCGCCCGGCGCGTTCCGGAGCCGCGAGGAAAGCAGTCGAAATCCTACTTTGCAAGCACCTTGGCTCAGAGGCCGATGATGCTGATCTGCCGGCCGTAATCGGCCTCGCCGCGGTGCGTGGCGCGGCGGAAGCTGTAGAAGCGGTCGGGCTGCCCATAGGTGTCCTGCCCGAGCATCTCGATCGTGCGCACCCCGGCTTCGGCGAGGCGGTGCGCGACATAGGCTTCGAGATCGAACTGCCAGTGATCCTCGCGGCGGCCTTCGGCGAAGAAGCGCTCGTTGGCAGGATCGGCTTCGGCGAAGCGGCGGAAGAAGCCTTCGTCGACTTCGTAGCTGGCGCGGGCGATGCAGGGGCCGACCGCGGCGGCGATCCGCTCGCGGCGGGCGCCCAGCGTCTCCATCGCGGCGATGGTCGAATCGGTGACGCCGCCGATGGCGCCCTTCCACCCGGCATGCGCCGCGCCGACCACGCCGGCCTCGCGGTCGGCGAGCAGCACGGGCGCGCAATCGGCAGTGAGGATGCCGAGCGCGAGGCCGGGGCGATCGGTGACCAGCGCGTCGGCGCGCGGGCGGAGCGCATCGTCATAGGGCTCGATCACCGTCACCGCGTCGGCCGAATGAATCTGATGGACGGTGACCAGCCGCGCGGCCGGCAGCACGGCCTCGACTGCGCGATGGCGGTTCTCGGCGATCAGCGCAGGGTCGTCGGCCGAGCCGAGGCCGACGTTGAGCCCCGCGACCACGCCGGTGGAGACCCCGCCGCGCCGGCCGAGAAAGCCATGGGGCAGGTCGGCAAGCGCGCGGGCGCGGACGACTTCGACATCGCTCACAGCACGAGCCTCATCAATCGGTCCTCGTCGGCATGATCGCCCACCATGAACGCATAGGGCCCCTGATCCTCGAAGCCGTACCGCTCGTAGAAGCGTTTTGCGCGATGATTGTCGATGTAGACCGAGAGCCAGACCTCGCGGGCGCTGCGTGCGCGGGCAGTATCGAGCGCCCATTGCATCAATGCCTGCGCGGCGCCCATGCCCTTGCCGCGCTCGAGCAGATAGAGCTGGCGCAGCTCGATCGCAGGGCCGGCAGGAGTCGCGGGGAGCGTGATCGGGCCGAGCTTGCAATAGCCGAAGGGACCCTGCGCGTCCTCGGCGACGCGGAACGCATAGTCCCCGTTGCCGAACTCGGCGGCCCACGCCTCGGGCGTGAAGCGCGCGAAGAAGGTGGCGAGGTCGTGCGGCTTGTAGAGATGCGCGAAGGTCGCCGCGAAGCTCTCGCGGAAGATCGCGTCGATCGCGGGCAGATCGGCGGTGGTGGCGTCGCGGATATTCATGCGAACCCCGCAGGTACCGGCCAGCCCGGGGCGGTCAGTGCGATCACCTTGAACAGGTCGCCCATCTGCTCGGGCGCCGCGAGCCGGTCGCGGTCCGCGGCGAACTGGCCGGCGCGCTCGGGTGCAGCGAGCGAGAGACTGGCGGTACGCTCGGCGAGGCCGAGGCGGGTCAGGAATTCGCCCTGGGCGACCGGGCCGTGCACGACCAGCCCCTCGGCTTCGGCAGCTTCCCGGAGCGTGGCGAAATCGACATGCGCGGTGAGATCGGCTTCGCCGGGGGCGTCGAAGGGATTGGCGTATTGGTGACCGCGCACCGCCTGGAGCGTGTCGCCGATCGCCGGGCCCTGATAGCCATAGTCGATGATCAGCGCCGCGCCGCCCTGCGCCAGCAATCGCGCCGCCAGCGCGCGCAGCACCGCGACGCTCGCGGGGGAGGTTTCGAGGATCGATCCCGGCGGCGCGTCCTTGAGGTGCGGCGGGATGATCATGTCGAAGCTGCGGTCGCCGGCGATGGGCAGGAAGAGCGTGTCCTGGCAGGCGACCAGCCGCTCGCGCCAGCCCTGCGAGGTGGCCACGAGCTGGCGAATCGGCAGCGCGTCGAAGAATTCGTTGGCGACGACGAGCAGCGGCGCGTCGTCGGGCAGGCCGACGAGATCGAGATGCCATTCGGCATGCGGTACGCGCTCGGCCTGCGCGGCGCGCAGCGTGGGGCTGGTTTCGACCAGATCGACCGGAGGCACGAAATCCGCCTTCGCCATGGCGCGGAGTGCATCGGCCGCGAGCGTGCCGCGGCCCGGCCCGAGCTCGACATAGCGCGCTGCGGGGCGGCCGGCGCGATCCCACAGGTCGGCGAGCCACAGGCCGATCAGCTCGCCGAACATCTGGCTGATCTCGGGCGCGGTGGTGAAGTCGCCGCGCGCGCCGAGCGGGTCGCGGGTGCCGTAATAATGCGCGTTGGCGGCGCCCATGAACTGCGAGAGCGGGATCGGCCCCGCGAGCGTGATCGCACGGGCGAGACGCTCGGGAAGCATCTCTTCCCTCCCGTTTGCGGGAGGGGCCGGGGGAGGGGAGGTTTCGGCCACGGAGCGCACTTGCCCTCCCCAAACCCCTCCCGCAAGCGGGAGGGGCTTTTTTCTTACGCCA
>DATLJJ010000117.1:0-8332 GCA_035538975.1 Sphingomonas sp.
CGCGCGCTCAACAAGGGGCAGGCCTATTGGGTCGCAGTCGAGGCGTTCGACGAGAACGGCGTGTCGCGGCGGACGAAGCCGGTCCGCATCCGCTGAGCGGGGGCCTCGCACCCCGCAGCCATATTGGATAAGGCCCGCCCATGATGTTTCTCTTCGTGCTGGCCGCGGCCGCGCTCCAGGCTTCAGAACCGATGGACCTGCCTGCGCTCGACGCGGCCATCGAGCGGTGCGATCGCGAGAAGGTGCTCCCGATCTTTGCGGCCGAGCCGCGAAGGCGTAGCGCCGCAGTGACTGCCTTTTACGAGGAGCAGGCGCAGATCGCGGCCGAACGCCTTGCCACCGCAGGCAAGCGTCGTGCGCTGCGCGAGGGCGGTGCGGCGCCGACGGCGGAGCAGGGTGCCGCCGGTGCATCCGATCCGGAGCTCGCGCTTCGGCAACTCGCGCTCGACGATCGGCAGCGTGCGCTCGACGACCAGCGACGTCTGGAGACGATGCGGCAAGAGGCGATCGACCTCAAACGCCACTATTTCCTCACCAAATGCGCGGGCAAGAAGCTCGACTGACCCGCGGCCGCAGACGCTATCCCAGCCAACCGCCGCGGAACCCCGCCCGCGCAAGCCCGCGACGGATCGCGGGAACTTCGCGCATCCGGCTCCACACGAAGTCGTTGCGATAATTCGCGGCCATAGTGAGGATCGGCCCCTGGTCGATGCCCAGATAATCGTCGTCAACCCAGCCCAGCACCGGATCGATCGCACCCTTTTCGGGCTTCACCTCGAAACGGAAACTGGGATTGAACGAGTCGAGGAAGCCATATTTGCCGTAGAGCCGCCCGTCCTGTGCCTCGCGCATCGCCTGCGCCGCAGGGATAACGATCTCGGGGGCGAAGGGCAGCGACCCGAGCGCGGCGGTGGGCGCCAGCGTGCCGTCGTCGCGCCCATCCGGCTGACCCAGCGGGCCACGCGCGGCATAGCCGTAGAACTGACGCGTCTCTCCCTTGAACGGCAGCTGGAAGCTTCCCGGTCCGTCGCAGGCCGTGAGACCCCATATGTCCTTCGACCAGCCATCCCATCGCATGGGATTCGCGATGCAATAGGCGCGGTTGGCAAAGGTCGCGCGGCGGCTGTTCTCGAAATAGTCGAGCCCCGCCTCGCGCATCGGGGCGTCCTGAATGCCGCGAAAGTCGATCCAGATATGGCTGTACTGGTGGCCGAACATCGGCGCGAACGCCAGGTGGCGGGTGGCTCCTTCGCCGCGCCAGCAGTTGGGGTAGTTCTCGATCCAGGCGTCCCATGTGTTGTCCGCAGGCGCGTGCACCGGCGCGCCGAGCGCCAGTATGTGGACGAACATGCCTTCGTTGTAGCCGTTCCAGTTGGCCGGGATCAGTCCGCGTTCGGGGTGCCAGCCCATCGAGATCGACTTGCGCCCGTCGGAGCGGAAGAAGTTCCAGTCGGCACGCGCGTAGATTTCGCCCGCAAGTCGGCGGATCTCGTTCTCCGCGGCATCGTCGCGGTCATAATATTGGCCGGCGAAGAGCACGCCCATCAGCAGCAGCGTGGTGTCGACGCTCGACAGTTCGACGTCGCGGAAGCGCGCTCCCGTCTCCATGTCGAGGAAATGGTAGAAGAAGCCCGCATGTCCGGCCTTGCCCTGCGGCTCGGGACCCTGCGGCGCGTCGCGAAAGAAGCGTAGCGTCGTGAGCGTCAGGTCGCGCGCTTCGGCACGCGTGCACCAGCCGCGCTCGACCCCGATCGGGTAGCAGGTGAGCGCGAAGCCCACCGATGCGATCGAGCAGAAACTGGGTGTTGGCCAGCGATCGGGGACGAGTCCGTTCTTGCGGTTCACCGTCTCCCAGAAGAAGCGGAAGGTCCGTTCCTCCAGATCGTCGTAGAAAGCGGGAAGGTTTTTGACCGCCGGCGCTGCGTCGCTGGACATACCCGGGGCGCAGCCCGGGAGCGCAGTGGCGGCGGCGAGCAGCGAGGAATGCGAGATCAGTTGGCGTCGGTCGAGCTTCATCAGGACCCTTTCACCCTCAAAAAGGAGGGGCGGCGCAAGCGCCGCCCCCAGGAGGGGTAATGTTGAAACCGGTTACACTGGCGGCGCGCAAAAGCCTGTCAGCCATCGCTTGCAGCCGTGGTGGTGGCGCGCGCGACCAGTTCGGGCTCGATCAGCTCGACGCCGCTGCGCGATCCCTTGCCCTCCAGCATGTCGATCAGCCGCCCGACCGCGCGGGAGCCGATCTCGGCGATGCGCACCTGCATGGTGGTGAGCGCCACATAGCGGGCGAGGGGGACGTCGTCGAAGCCGGCGACGGCGATGTCCTCGGGCACGCGCTTGCCTGCGAGGCGAAGCATGTGGAGGCAGCCGATCGCCATCATGTCGTTCGCGGCGAACACCGCGTCGCACGGCTCTCCGCTCGCGAGTATCTCGCTGGCGGCCGCTTCGCCCGACTCCTCGTTGAAGTCGCCCTGCACGACCCGCACCGGCATCTCCGGCGCGAGGCGCTGGAGCGCATCGCGAAAGCCCTGGGCGCGCTCGCGGGCATCGACATTGCCTTGCGGGCCGGCGATGTGGACGATGTGCCGGCAGCCCCGTTCGAGCAGGTGACGCACCATCGCCTCGGCGCCCGCGGCATTGTCGAGTCGCAGCCCGGGATGGCTCGCCACTTCGCCCGGCGCATTGATCAGCACCGACGGCAGCGCCGCCGGAAGCGCACGCTCGAGCGAAGCGAGCGGAATGTGCGGCGCCATCACCAGCAGCCCATCGACCCGGCCGCGCATCGTGCGCAGCGCGGCGGCGGATTGCTCGCTGTCGTCGTGCATGTTCGAGAGCAGCAGCACATAGCCGCGGCGGCTGGCTTCCTTGTCCATGCCGCGCACGCATTCGGAGAAGAATTCACCGTGCAGGTCCGGGAGCACCACGCCGATCGCCTGCGCACGCGCGAGGCTGAGGCTGCGCGCGCCGGCATGGGGGACGTAGCCGAGCTCCGCCGCAGCGGTCATGATCCGCTCGCGCGTCTCGCCGCGGACATTGTCCACGCCGTTGAACGCACGCGACACCGAGGCGATCGACACCTGAGCGCGTCGCGCGACATCCCGGATCGTGGCTTCTCCCATTTTGCTCCTGCTCCCGGTCTCACGCACCTTTCCTACGTTTCAGACCGCGAGGGCGATTGCAATGCCCGCCCGACCCGAGATATGTAACCGGTTACGTAAGGCCGTCACAAGCAAAAAAGTTGCGCGTGTGCCGGGTGGACATGGTGCCGCATCCCTGATGCGGGCGGTCAGTTTTTTTGGGGAGGTATTGATGCTCGAAGCCAGGATTTCGCGACGTGCGGCGCTGATGGGAGCGGGTGCCGTTGCGGCTTGGGCATCGAGCCCCGCGCGCGCCATGCTGCAGGCGGCTGCGCGGCTACCCATACCGTCTTTCGTCGACGGCCTGATCGCGAAGATGACGCTCCAGGAAAAGGCCGGCCAGCTGACGCTGATGCCCAGCGCCTGGGGCGGCGGCGTGGCGACCGCGCTCAATCCGCCCACCAACGGGCCGAGCTTCGAGGCGCAGCTCGATGAGGTCCGCCAGGGCCTCCTCACCGGCGTCTTCAACGGCAACGGCGCCGAGATGGCGCGGCGCATGCAGACCGCGGCAATGACCCAGAGCCGGCTCAAGATCCCGCTGATCTTCGCCGCCGACGTGATCCACGGCCACCGCACCATCTTTCCGGTGCCGGTCGGCGAAGCGGCGAGCTTCGAGCCCGATCTCGCAGAGCGCACTGCGCGCATGGCCTCGTACGAAGCCGCCGCGGCGGGCATCGACTGGACCTTCGCGCCGATGGTCGACATCGCGCGCGACCAGCGCTGGGGCCGCACGATGGAGGGCGCCGGCGAGGACGTGCATCTCGGCATGCTGATCGCGGACGCGCGCGTCCGCGGCTTCCAGGGCAAGGACCTTCGAGCCATCGATTCGATGATGGCCTGCGCCAAGCACTTCGCCGCCTATGGCGCCGCCGAGGCGGGACTCGACTACAACACCGTCGACATTTCCGAGCGGACGCTGCGCGAAGTCTATCTGCCGCCGTTCCGCGCCGCGCTCGATGCGGGCGTGATGTCGTTCATGGCTTCGTTCAACGAGATTTCGGGCATCCCCTCGACCGGCAACGAATGGCTGATGCGCGGAATCCTGCGCGGCGAATGGGGCTTCGAGGGCTTCGTCGTCTCCGATTACACCGGCGACATGGAAATGATCGACCACGGCTTCGCCAAGGATTCGCGCGAAGCTGCGAAGCTCGCCTTCCTTGCCGGCGTCGACATGAGCATGACCAGCGGCTTCTACCGCAAGCATCTGCCAGAGCTGGTCGAGGCAGGCGAAGTGCCGATGGCGCGCGTGGACGAGTCGGTGCGCAAGGTGCTCGCGACCAAGGCCCTGCTCGGTCTGTTCGACGATCCCTTCCGCCGCATCGACCTCAAGCGCGAGAAGACACGCTCGCGCACCAAACCGGCGATCGCCCTCGCGCGTGAGTCCGGCCGCAAGTCGATCGTGCTCCTCAAGAACGAAGGCGAGCTGCTGCCGCTGCCGAAATCCGGCAAGAAGATCGCCATCATCGGCCCCTTCGCCGCGGGCCAGCACGACCTCAACGGCCCCTGGGTCGTCTATGGCGACAATGCCCAGGCAATCGACCTTGCCACGGGCGTTCGTGCAGCGGTGGCAGACAAGGGCAGCGTGACCGTGGTCGAAGGTTCGGGGATCGAGGAACCCCTCCACGGCGGAATCGAGGCGGCTGTGGCTGCCGCGCGCGCCGCGGACGTGGTGCTGCTCGCGATCGGCGAGAGCGAGGGCATGTCGGGCGAAGCGCAGTCGCGTCCCGAGATTGTCGTCCCCGCGCCTCAGCAGGCGCTCGCCGAGGCGGTCGCCGCGGTGGGCAAGCCGATGGTGGTGGTGCTCAAGAACGGCCGCGCGCTGGCGCTGCAGGGCGCCGTCGCCGATGCCCCTGCGATCCTTGTCACGTGGTTCCTCGGCAGCGAGACGGGCCACGCGATCGCCGACGTGCTGTTCGGCGACCATGGCCCCTCGGGCCGTCTGCCGTGCAGCTTCCCGCGCTCGCCCGGCCAGCAGCCCTTCTATTATGCGCACAAGCCCACCGGCCGGCCGAACCCGACGGACGAGAAGCTCGAGCCGTACAAGGCGCACTACCGCGGCATCCCCAATACGGCGCTCTATCCTTTCGGCCACGGTCTCACCTACGGGAAGATCGAATATTCGGGCCTGCAGGCCGCACCGACGCTGGCATGGGACGGCGAACTCACCGTCTCCGCCACAATCTCCAACCGCGGCACGCGCGCGGCCGAGGAAGTGGTGCAGCTCTATGTCCGCGACCGCGCGGCGAGCGTCACGCGTCCGGTGCGCGAGCTCAAGGCGTTCCGCAAGGTGAAGCTGGCACCCGGCCAGTCCGAAACGGTGACCTTCAAGATCCGGCGCGACCTGCTGCTCTTCTACGGCCGCGACAACAAGCCGACGGTGGAGCCGGGCCAGTTCGACGTGTGGATCGCGCCGTCTGCCCAGGCGGAAGGCGTGCACGGCACCTTCGAGCTGCTTGCGCGCTGATCCGCATCGGGTACACCCCGGAACGGAGCGAGCGATGAACGAAAGACACGAGGCAGTTGCGATCATCCCCGCCGGGGATCTCGATGCGAGCCAGGCCTTCTACGAGCGTCTCGGTTTCGAGCTGACGGGCGACTATGGGCATTATCGCATCCTCGCCGACGGCCGGGGCTGGCACCTGCACCTCAATCGGATGGAGGGCTGGCCGCCGCGCGTGGAGGACAATCCGTTCGGGCTCTACCTTTATGTCGAGGACGTCGATGCGGTCGCGGACCGTGTGCGCGAGCTTATCATCGAGAAGGGCGCGCCCCACGCCAAGCCCTGGGGCACCTATGAGTTCGCAGTGAGCGACCCCAGCGGCGTGCTGGTCCGCGTGGGTCGGATCCTCAACCAGGACGGAGGGTCGTAGCTGCCATTCCGCTTCCGCCCCATTGCAGACATCGGCAGCGAGGGTAATTTCGCCAGATGACACGTTGGGTCGAAGGAACCGTTTCCGTTCTGCGATGCGAGGACGAGGGGCATTTGACGCCTCACTTCACGTTCAGCGGGGATACCGACATGGTGACGGCGGGGCTTGCCTCGTTGTCGAGCGCGGTTGCTGACGAGGTCGTCATCGCCGAGCTTGAACCCAGCGAACTCGATGATGACTCAGGCCGGCTATTCCAGGCACGGATCAATCGGCTATTTCAAAGAGACGATCTCAGATTCTTGCGACTGCGGCGAGTGGAGCCTGCCGCTGGTCCCGCCGGCACATCGTTTCAAAGCTTCCGGAAGGCCTACACGCCGCCCCGCTTGATCTTTGTTTGCCCACTGTGTGACGCTGACGCAGTCGCGTCGCACACTGAAACGCCATCCGAGTACACTCTGCGCGGCGGAACATTGACGCTGAGAGCTGATCTTGAGGTTCGAGACTGAGCTGGCGAAGGCAGCTAACCACCGATCTCGGCCAATCCCGGCCGCGACGGAATGCGGACGTTATGAGTTCACCCGCCGCCGCCGCTCAGGTCACGCACGATCCGCGCGTGGGTGCCCTTGCCGAGCGGATTGAGCAGCATCAGCACGCATGACAGGGCGAGGAAGGCGAGCGGGGCGAATGCTATCGTCCAGCGCATCGCTGTAAGCGTCGCGGGACTCTGGGCCACGTTGGCGACATAGCCTGCCGAATCGAAGCCCATGCCAAGGATCGCGGTGGCGATGCCGATCGCGACGCGCTGGAGCAGAGCAGCGACGCCGAACACCGCGCCTTCCACCCGTAGTCCGGTCGCGCGCTCGCCATATTCGATCGTGTTGGGCAGCATCGCCCAGAAGGCGAAGTGCAGCCCGACGATCGCTGCCTGCATCGCCACGAGCCAAGCCTGCATCGCAGCCGCGCGGCCGATGTGCATCGATGCGAAGAGCGCGAGCCCGGCCATGCACAGCGCAGCGGCGAGGAACCACAGCGTGCGCGTGCCGGTCCGGTGCTGGAGCAGCATCCACAGCGGCACCGCCATCGAGCTCACCAGTCCCATCCAGGCGAGCGCCGACTGGCCTGCCGCAGCGTCGCCGATGAAATATTTGAAATAATAGAGCACCGACTTGTTGAGCACGGTGATCGCCACGATCGCCGTCATCATCGCAAGATTGAGCGTGACGAAGGCGCGGTTCGCGGCGAGCGAGGCGAGCGCCGCGCGAGTCGAGGGCGGCGGCGCGACGGCGGGTGTGATGGCTTCCTCGCGGCAGAAGGTTCCGACCAGCACCAGGATCACGGTCGCGACTACGGCGAAGGCGAGCGCTGCGCCGAGATAGGCCTGAGCAGGCACCGCATCGCCCGCCAGCCAGGCGCCGAGCGGCACGGTACCGCGCGCCACTGCTACCCAGGCGAGCGTGCCGAACAGCATTCGCGCACCGGCGACGAAGGCGCGGTCGTGGCTGTCGGAGCTGATCCGCGCGCCCATCGCGAGATAGGGTACGTTGAGCGCGGCATAGGCGGTGCGGAACAGGAAATGCGCTGCGGTCACCCCCGCCAATCCCAAGAAGCCGGGCGCGAGCGGCGGCGAATAGGTGAGGATGCAGGCAAGACCGAGCGGAACGCTGCCGATGACGAGCACGGGCCCATAGCCGCGCTTCGGGCGGCGCCTGTCGGTTATCGCTCCTGCGACGAAGTTGGCGATACCGTCCCAGACCGAGGCCGCGGTGTAGATCGCGGCCGCCGTCGTCATCGGAAGCGCCAGCGCCTCGGTGTAGTAGAAGAGCAGGTAGAGCATGATGCTCTGCCAGTAGAGATTGAAGGCGAAGTCCCCGAAGGCGAACAGCAGCAGCCGCGCCTTGGGGACTTTACCGCCCACAGCAGGGACAGATGTGCCCTCGGCGGTCATTGCCGGGCTACGAGCACCCGTGCTGCGCGCCGCTGATCGGGCAGCGTGAAGCGCACCGTGCGCGCGGCCGCGTCGACGCTTGCCTGCGCGCCCTTCACCGCCGCCCCGCCGGTCCAGCCGTGCACGGTCACTTCGATCGCGTTCCACCACGGACGGTAGCTGCCCTCGCGCGCGTCGAACAGGATCGCGAGCCCCTCTGGCGTCTGCTCGCACCGGATCGACTGGCGCAGCGTCGCGCCCTTTACCGATACGCCGTCGTCCCAATAGAGCGTGCCAGCGCAGTCCTCGCCCCGATAGATGTCGAGCGACAGCGGGCCCCTGGGCCGCTGGGCCGTGCTCTGCACCAGCGGTTGGCGCGGCAGTATCGTGCCCGCACGCACGAA
>DATLJJ010000118.1:0-2127 GCA_035538975.1 Sphingomonas sp.
GCACAGCTGTTGTTGCACGACATCCAACTGGAGTGATGACATGAAGTATCTCATTGTCGCGATGACCGTCGGTGCCGCGGTGCTTGCCGGTGGATCGGCGGCGAACGCGGCCGGCAGCAGCGCGAGCGGCAAGCAGACCGCGCAGGAAAGCCAGACGACCGACATCAGCGCGCATCGCAGGCATCATCGCTGGCACGGCCACCGCCATCACTGGCGGCACCGTCACGGCTATCACCGGCCCCATTACAGAAGCTACGGCTATTACCCGCGCCACGGCTATTATGGCCGCGGGCCCGGGTACTACGGCGGTGGTCCCGGCGTGACCTTCAGCTTCGGCGGCGGACGCTGGTAAGCCGGACATTGGTACGACAAAAGGCCCGCAGAGATGCGGGCCTTTACTTTTGCTCTTCCCGCAACAGCGTCCCCGCCGTCTCCAGGCCACTCGCCAGCGCCGCCTCGACCGTGCCCATGTCGCGGCCGCGATAGAGCGCTTCGCCGGAGAACAGCACGGGGCCATCGTCGGTGCGCGCAAGGATCGTCTGCGCCTCCCGGGTCCGCGGTGTCGCCCACGAATAGGCGCCGCGCGCGTAGCGATCATGGCTCCAGTTTGTCGCAGCCGCCGCCATGAGCTCGCGCGCGATGTCCCCGCGCACCATTCCGAAAATGCCAGCGAGCGAACCGAGACCGGCATCGATCAGCCCCTGCGAATCGAGGCTGTCCAGCTCCGCGACACGCGGCCCCCCGATCCAGCCCGTGAGCACGGGCCGCAGGTCCGGATATTGCGTCCACCACACAGGGATCGTCTCGTCGGACAACAGGAAGGTCATGTTCGCGAGCTCTTCCTTGCGCTCGCGCCACCACGGCCGCGCGAAACGCAGCAGGATCTTGATGACATTGCCGAAGCCGATGTCATCGGTCGCCGCAAGCCTTGTGCGCGCGCTCGCCGGCAGCGCGATCTCCCGCAGCAGCGGCAGCGGCACGGTGAGGATCACGCGATCGCAGCTGTGCAGGTCGCCGCCGGCGCAGCGAACGACGGCTGCGCCGCTCTCCTCCGCGATGGCCGATACGGCGCAACCGAGATGAATGGTGACGCCGTGCCTGCGGCACTCGGCCGCCAGGAAATCGATCATCGTGCCATAGCCGCCATCGATGCGCGCCTGCAGAGCGTGCCCGCCGTCCATCCATTCCGCACGCAGTGCCAGCGTTGACGCGCGCTCAGGGTCGGCCGCGTCGTAACCCTCGACCATCCGTTCGATCGAACGGCGCATCGGCGCATAATCATCGCCGGCAAAATGCCGGCGCAGGAAGTCGGCCACCGTGAGGTCGTCCTTGAGGTCCCTCAGCACGGCCCGAAGCTCCGCCTCATGGGCTTGGTGGCGATCCTCGCGCGCGAACGTTGTGCCGTGAAAGCTCCACGGCTCGCCTTCGATCTCCTGGAGCGACAGCCCGGCGTCGCGCAGGAGTGCGCGTGTGACCGGCGCCTCGCCATGGACGAATTCAGCACCGCCATCGGCGGGATAGCCGAACTCCGACGCCGGCAACGGATGAATGCGGCCGCCGCAGCGCTGGCGCGCTTCGAGAATTGTTACCTTGCGGCCGGCGCGCGCCAGCTCGCGCGCCGCCATCAGGCCGGCTGCGCCGGCGCCCACGACGACAATGTGCTCGGCCATGTCGGACATCGCCGCCCTTATCGGCTCACGGCTTGCGGATCGTTCTTGATCAGATAGCGCAGCAGCAGGACGCCGCCGCCGAGCTCGCGCGTGCTCTCCAGCGTCATCGCGGTGATCGGCGCGCGCCGGTCACTGTCCGCCTCCGTCGAGTCGAACACGAACGGGGCGCCTTTCGCGCCGTCGATAGCGGGGCTGAGGATCAGATTGAATTCGTCGATGAGGCCGGCGCGCAGGAACGCGCCGTTGGCGATGCCGCCGCCCTCGACCAACAGACGCTTCACGCCCAGCTCGCGGGCGAGAATGTCCAGCGTCAACGCGAGGTCGATCTCGGACGTGCCGGCAAAGATGTAGGACACGCCTTCGCCCCGCAGGCCGGCGAGATGCGAATCCGGCACGCTCTCGGTCAGCACGACGACGATCGGATCGCCGCCGATATCCGAGCGGCCCCAGCCGATCT
>DATLJJ010000119.1:0-4100 GCA_035538975.1 Sphingomonas sp.
CACCGCCGCCTGCAGCTTGAGCACGGTGTTCCAGTTGCGCCCGGTATTGCCCTGCGTGAGCTTCGCTTTCGCCATTGCGGGCCCGAGGTTCGATCGGCCCTGCCCCTCGGGGTAGTCGGTGAACAGCTCGCGCCCGATCGCCACCATCCGCTCGGGGCCGTCATAGGTCTCCGCCAGCCGTGCGATCGCCGCCTTGTCCACCTCCTCGCGGTGGAAGCTCACCAAAAGCCAGCTCGGCCGCTCGCGCGCCGCTTCGGCAAATGGATTGGCCGCGACGATCGCATCGAGCGCGACGCGATCGCGGACGAAGACCTCGGACTTGAGTCCGGTCGCCTTCTCCAGCGCAACGTGAAGATCGCGCTCGAGCTCTTCCGCGCTGGCCGCATCGGCATCGAAGACCACATTGCCCGATGCGAGGATGGTTTTCACATTGTCGAAGCCCAGGCCTTCCACGACTGCCTTGAGCTCGGCCGACTTGAGCTGGCGCTTGCCGAGGTTGATCCCCCGCAGCATGGCCGCCCAGCGCTTCACTAGTGCTCCTCGCGGATCGGGCGGCTGAGGATCCCCTCGACCACCTCGCCGAGCGCCGCGCCTTCGAGCAACGCGTTGACGGCGTCGCACATCGGCATCTCCACGCCCGCAGCTGCGGCAGCCTCGCGCAGCACCGGCGCGGTATGCGCGCCCTCGGCGACGGTACGCCGGTCGCAGAGCAGCTCGGCGGCGCTCTTCCCTTGCCCCAGCCCGACGCCGAGCGAGAAGTTGCGCGAATTGGTCGAGGTGCAGGTGAGCACCAGATCGCCGAGGCCGGAAAGCCCGCCGAGCGTTTCCGCCTGCGCGCCGCGCGCCACGCCGAAGCGCGTCATCTCGGCAAAGCCGCGCGCGATCACCGCGGCGCGCGCATTGAGCCCCAGCCCGGCGCCCTCGACCACGCCGCAGGCGATCGCGAGCACGTTCTTGACTGCCCCCCCGATCTCCGCGCCGACGGTGTCGGTCGACACATAGGGTCGGAAGGTCGGCTGGCCGATCAGCGCAGCGAGCGCATGCGCGGTGTCCAGATCCTCGGCGGCGAGCGTCACGGCGGTCGGCAGCCCGGCGGCGACCTCGTGCGCGAATGTGGGCCCGGAGAGCACGGCGACCGGCGAACCCGCATGCACTTCGTGCGCGACTTCATGGAGCAGCTTGTGGCTGCCTGCCTCGATCCCCTTGGAGCAGAGGATCAGGGGCTGGCCGCGCGCGGGCAGCTGGTCGAGCACCGCGCGCATGTGCTGCGCCGGCGTGACCACCAGCACGGCCTCCACATCGGCGAGTTCGGCGATGTCGCCGGTAGCCACGATTGCCTCGGAAAGCGGTCGGCCGGGCAGGAACAGCGCATTCTCGTGTCGCGCGTTGATCGCCTCGACGACGTCGCTTTCGCGTGCCCACAGCCGCACGGCGCGACCGCCGCTCGCCGCCACCTGCGCCAGCGCCGTTCCCCAGGCACCGCCGCCCACCACGCCGATCGTCATGCCTTCACTCCTGCCCCGCGCACCTTCTCCGCGTCCGGATCGAGCGGCCAGCGCGCGCGCGCCGGCGTGTCGAGCGGATCGGTGAGACCCGCGCCGAACCGCTCGGCGCCCGCCCAGCCGATCATCGCCGCATTGTCGGTGCAAAGCCACAGCGGCGGCGCGACGAAGCGCAGGTCGTGGTCGGCCGCGAGCTTTTCGAGCGCGGCGCGCACCGCCTTGTTCGCAGCGACGCCCCCGGCGACCACCAGCGCGCTCGCCTCGACTTCGCCCAGCGCGCGGCGGGTGCGATCGATCAGGCAATCGACTACTGCCTGCTGGAACGAGGCGGCGAGGTCTTCGGCGCTGTACTGCCCCACGGCGCGCGCGACGGCGCTCTTGAGCCCCGCGAAGGAGAAATGCGGCTCGCCCGATCCCACCAGCGGTCGCGGCAGCGGCACGGCCTTCGGATTCCCCTTCGCCGCCGCTTCCTCCACCGCCGGGCCTCCAGGGAAGCCGAGCCCGAGCAGCTTGGCAGTCTTGTCGAAAGCCTCCCCCGCCGCATCGTCGATCGTGGTGGCCAGCCGGCGGTAATCGCCCACGCCCCTGACCAGCAGCAGTTGGCAGTGCCCGCCCGAGACGAGCAGCAGCAAATAGGGGAATCCGAGTTCCGGATCGCTCAGCCGCGGCGAGAGGGCATGACCCTCGAGATGATTGACTGCGACCAGCGGCTTGCCGCTCGCCAGCGCCAGCGCCTTGCCGGTGACCAGCCCCACCATCACGCCGCCGATCAACCCGGGCCCTGCGGTGGCGGCGATCGCATCGACTTCGTCGAGCCCGACGCCCGCTTCCTCCAGCGCCGCCTCGACCAGCGGCCCCAGCACCTCGACATGCGCGCGCGCCGCGATCTCGGGAACCACGCCGCCATAGGGCCGATGCGCCGCCTCCTGCCGCGCCAGCTTGTGCGCGAGGATGCGGCCGTCGGTGGTGACGAGCGCCGCGGCGGTTTCGTCGCAGCTCGATTCGAGTCCCAGGATCAGCGCCATTGCATCCAATTAGTGGCTGGGGGCATTAGCACAAGCGATGCCCAGCCTCCGCCTTGGAACCCGCGGTTCGCCGCTTGCCCTCACTCAGGCCGGTCTCGTGCGCGACGCGCTCGTCGCGGCGCACGCGATCGCACCCGAGGAAATCGAGATCGTCGTGATCCGCACCACCGGCGACAAGGTGCAGGATCGCCCGCTCGCCGAGATCGGCGGCAAGGCACTGTGGACCAAGGAGCTCGACCGTGCGCTCCTCGAAGAGGAGATCGACGCCGCGGTCCATTCGATGAAGGACGTCGAGACGATCCGGCCCGACGCGATCACCATCGCCGCGATGCTGCCGCGCGCCGACGTGCGCGATCGGCTGGTGGGTGCCGAATCGTTCGAGGCGCTGCCCCAGGGCGCAGTGATCGGCACCAGCTCGCCGCGCCGCGCCGCGCAGGTCCGCCGGCTGCGCCCCGACCTCAAGACCGTGCTCTTCCGCGGCAATGTCGACACCCGGCTCGCCAGGCTGGCCGCAGGCGAAGCCGATGCCACGCTGCTCGCCTCGGCCGGACTCGAGCGGCTCGGACGCCATGACGTCGGCACGCCCATTCCGCTCAATTTGCTGCTTCCCGCCCCGGCGCAGGGCGCCGTGGGTATCGAGTGCCGGACCGATGATTCGCGCGTCCGGGCGTTGCTCGCCGCGATAGACGATGCGCAGACCCACGCCTGCGTCCTCGCCGAACGCGCGCTGCTTGCCGCGCTCGAAGCCGATTGCCACTCGCCCGTCGCGGCGCTGGCGACGCTCGAAGGCGCGATCCTGACGCTCAGCGCCGAGTTGCTGTCCGAAGACGGCAGTGCCTATGTCCACGCCCAGCTCGAGGGGGCGCCGCTCGACCCCGAGCTGCCGCGCGCCATCGCCGCCGACCTGCTCGCGCGCGCCCCCGAGCCGGTGCGAAGGCTGTTCGGCGGATGAGCCGCCCGATCGCGGTGCTGCGGCCCGAGCCCGGCAACCGCGCCACTGCTGCCGCGATCGAGGGGCGGGGCCGCCGTGCGATCCGGCTGCCGCTGTTCGAAGTGCGCCCGCTGCCCTGGACCGCACCCGACCCCGGCGATTTCGACGCACTGATCCTCACCAGCGCCAATGCCGTCCGCCATGCCGGCGCCGAGCTGGCCACGCTCGCGGCGCTTCCCGTACATGCCGTAGGCAAGGCGACTGCCGAGGCGGCGCGGCGCGCGGGCCTGCACGTAGTGTCGATCGGGGACGACGGCGCCGCGGGGCTGGTCGCCGAGGCCGAGGCAGCCGGCGTACGCCGCGCGCTGCACCTGGCGGGACGCGAACGCACGCTGGTAGCGGGCGGCATCGTCGCCGCGATCGTCACCGTCTATGCCAGCGAACCGCTGCCGTTGCCGTCCGATTCGGTCGCACGGCTCGCGGGATCGGTGGCATTGGTCCAGTCGACCCGCGCGGCGCACCGGCTGGCCGAGCTGGTCGGCGCGACGGAGCGCAGCAGCATCGCTCTGGTGGCAGTGAGTGCGCGCGCGGCCACGGCCGCCGGCCTCGGCTGGGAGCAGGTCCAGGTCGCAGCCGATCCCG
>DATLJJ010000120.1:0-4463 GCA_035538975.1 Sphingomonas sp.
CAGTCTGAATCCGCGCACGCTTCTCCTCCCCATGATCATTTTGTCCGCGTGGATCATTCCGGCGCGTCGCGAAGGGATTGTTCGCCCAGCAGGCTGCGCTCGACCGCCTGAAGCCTGCGCCGGCTGACAGGCGCGAGTTCCCCGCCGGTCAGCCTGACTGCGGCACCCGCCTCCTCGCGGACGATCGCCGACGCATGCGCCGCGTTGACGATGTGAGACCGGTGGGTGCGGACAAAATTGGGCGGGAGGCGGCGCTCGAGCAAGGCAAGGCTGCCATCGTGGAGCAGGCGCCTGCCGTCGAGCGTTACCAGCTCGGCGTAATCGTCTGCCCCCTGGATGCGCAGCAGATCGTCGCAATCGATTATCTCCGCGCGCCCGGCTGTGCGCACGACGAGCGCAGGGCGCCGCGGGCCGGTGCCCGTCGCGGCGAGCCGGTCGAGCGCGCGCGCCAGCCTTGCCGGCACGACCGGCTTGGGCACGAAGTCCAGCACCGCATGGTCGAACGCGTCGAGCGAGCGGTCGGCATGCGCCGACACCACGACGCAGGGCGTCCGGCCGGCCGCGCGCAGCACTTGGAAGCCATTGCTGCCGCCGAGGTTGAGGTCGAGCAGGATACCGTCGAAGGCACCGGTGTCGAGCTGCTCGACGGCATCGGCGACATCCTGGGCGCAGGTCAGCGAGGCCCGGCCGCCGAAATGCGCGCCGACGAGCCGGACCAGCCGGCGCATCGCGGACGCCTCGTCCTCGACGAGGAGTAGCCTCATGTTGGGGCGCCGGTGGTGATGGTGGTTTGCCAGATGCTGCCGGTCAGGGCCCGGGCATCGACCGTCGCCGTGGCACCGAACGCCGCGGAGATCCGTGCGCCGATATAGGCGAGGCCCGTGCCCGTGCGCAGCGATCCCTCGCCCCCGCGCAGGCTGGCGGGTGTCGTCAGTTCGAGCGAAAGGAGCCGCGTCCCGCTGCGCAGGATCTTGAGGGAGAAGCGAGCACCATCGGCGTACCGGCCGTGGACCAACGCATTCTCGACCAGGGTAAGAAGGACTCCGGGAGGAATCTGGAGGTTTGCGGCATCGCCGTCGACATCGAGCGCGAGCCGCGCGTCCGTGCGAAACGCCATCAACCGAAGATGGGCGCGGCAGAGCTCGATTTCCTCGCCGAGGGCGATCAGCGGCTGGCCGGCGATCCTTGCAAGGGTACGGAACTCGTCGCCCAGCAGCTCGATCATGCGGACGCCGGTCGCCGGATCGCTTTCTACCCACTCGACGAGACTATTGAGTGTGTTGAGCAGGAAATGTGGCGCGATGCTCTGCCGCAGAAGCGCCATTTCGAGCCCGGCTGCGCGCATGGCTGCGACCGCGGCGTCGCGCTGGGCGCTTCGGAGGACCAGGATCTGGTCGGCGAAAAGCACCGCCGCAAGCACGGCGAGCGCGAGATACTGCCCCCCGTCGAGAAATCCCGGCTGCAACGCGAGCAACGTCACGAAGAGCGCCATCGCAGCGATCAGCATTCGCGCCCGCCACATGCTTGGGCCACTTCGAAGCGCGGCCGTGCCGGCCGCAAGTATCGCCGCGCACGCGCCGAGCGCGAGGACCAGCATCGACCGGTAATCCTCGGGGATCGGCAAGGTCCATACCCCGAGCATGGCGAGCGCCCCGCTCGCCAGCCAGACGGCGAGGCCGGCGCGCCGGTAATGCCAGGCCGCATAGGCGAGCATCGATATGCCGACCGCGCTCGCGCAGACCATGATGGCGAGCAGACGCGGCCCCTGCCACGGATAGGGCAGTGCCAGCACCCCACGGGATACTTCGGCAGTCAATTGCATCAATGTTGCCGCCGACAGCGCGGCAAGAATGAGCGAACCCTTGTCCTTGCGGTCGGTCAGCCATGCGCCTCCGAAGAAAATCGCGGCGATGGCGAAGATGCCTGCGGTCGGCAAGGCAGGCAGATAATAGCGCAGGATCGGAGCCTGGGGCCCGGCATAATTCTCCACGTCGATCTGCACGACGGGCTGGCCCACCCGCCAAGGCTGGTGCCCGGAGGAGAGATGCGCGACCAGCACATTGTCGCGGCGCTGCAAGGAAGGGGGAAGCGGCCAGACGGCATCGAACCGGCCGGCAATCTCCGTCGCGGCGTTGGCGGCCGGCCTGCCATTTGCCCCCAAGCGCGTACCGTTCCACCAGACCTCGCTGGCGGCCATCGCAGCGATCCTGAGACCGATGGGCGAATCGGTTTCCGGCAGGGGGATGGCGGCCTTGATCCAGACCGGGCCGTTCTGGCTGTCGATGTCGCTCACTTTCGTCCTGCGGCACGCCGGGTCGGTGAATGTCGGCGCTGTGCCAGCGTGTCCGGCGCACAGGATCACGTCGCCCACCTCGAACAGATTGCCGGCCCGTGCGGGCGGCACGAGGAGGAAAACGAGAAGGACGGCCGCCAACCGGATCATGGCCTCGCCTTATAAAGCGAATTGCGCGCTGGTCTCGCCGTTCGCCGACGCGGCTTCGCCGTTCGCCGATCGAATGTCGATGCGATTGGTGACATCGCTAGAGTGGCCTTGCAGTTCGGGGATGCGGAGTGGGAAGTCGACCTTCGAACTTCCTTTGCCCGGCACTGGATCATCGACAAGGAAAGCGACCCATGCGCGGCCTCGCCCGGTCTTTCGCCATCTGCCTCCTCCTGACGGCGACTTCGTCGTCTGCCCGGCCTCGGCCGATCATAGCTACGCAGGTCTCCCCCGACCTCGTCCTCGCACCGGGTCTGGAAACCGACTTGGACGGTACGCCCGTCCCTTACGAAATCGGTACGATCCTCGTTCCGGAGAACCGGTCGAAGCCGGATAGCCGCAGGATCGGCGTCGGTGTGCTGCGCGTGAAGGCGCGGGTGCCGACCAAGTCGCCGCCCATCTTCCTGCTCGTCGGCGGCCCCGGCGTCACCCTGCTCGACACGATCGGCGACAAGACCGCCGCTTCGCGCCGCCGGCTGCGCTATTGGCTGGATTACAGCGCCGGCGCCGATCTCGTCATCGTCGAGCAGCGCGGCTTCACGATCCGCGGCGACATGCTCAAGATCCGCTATCCGGCGATGCCACTCGATCGCCCGACCACGGTTGCGGACAATATCGCAGCGACGACGGCACTCGCCAGGGCGAGCAGTGCCGGAAATCCCGGACACGACCTCGCCGGCTACACCCTCGCCGAATGCGCCGACGACGTCGACGCGGTGCGTCGGGCACTCGGCTATCAGCGCATCAGCCTGTTGGGCGCGAGCTTCGGATCGCAGTGGAGTTTCGCCGTAATGAAGCGGCACCCCGGCACGGTAGCGCGTGCGCTGATTTCCGCGGTCGAGCCTCTCGACAACGGCTACGACATGCCTTCGCAGGTTCTTGCCGCCATGCAGCGGATCGCTCTGGAGGCCGAGCAGGATCCGGCGCTGCGACCCCATATACCGGCCGGCGGGCTGATGACGGCCGTACGCGCGATACGCGACCGGCTGGCGGCGGGCCCCGTCGTGGTGACGCTTCCAGGCGAAGCCGGCGGCGAGCCCGTCTCCGTCACCATGGGCGTAGGCGACTTTCAGCAATCGCTTGTCGAGCATGCCGCGACCGCCTCGAAATGGCCGGCCTTCGTCATCGATCTCTACCATGCGCGCTACGATCGCTGGGCGCGCGAGATCGTGGCGAGCCGCAAGGCGCTCGAGACCGATCTGATCGGTCCGCTGATCGATACGGCGACCGGCGTCAGTGCCGCGCGCGAACGCCTGCTGCGCGCCGATCCGGCGCTCGACATCATCGGACCCTGGAATTTTGCGACGTACCTCGCATCCGCCGACGCCTGGCCGACCAGCGACCTCGGAGACGATTTCCGGCTGCCGGCGAAGGACGATACGCCGGTCCTGTTCGTTCAGGGAGACTGGGACACCAACACACCCCTGGAGAATCTGCTCGGGGTTCTGCCCTATTATCCCAACGCGCACGCGATCGTCGTGCATCGCGGTCAGCATGCGGGCGCGCTGCAATTGCTCCGGGACCGGCCCGATCTGTGGCGCGCGGCCATGCAGTTCCTGAACACGGGCACGATGGCGGGTTTGCCCGCGCGAGCCGAATTGGCGCGTGTACGGTTCGATCTGCCCGAACCGTCTCGCGGGCAGGCCGGATGATGATCGGAGAGGCTGGTCACGCTGCCCCACCGCGTGTATTGTTCTTATAATACACAAGGAGAGCAGGATGTCGTGGCCCGCAGCATTTTTGCTCGTCCTGGCGGGTTACGGCACCGGGCCGGTGGCCGTCGCGAAAGCCGCGGCCACGATCCCCGCTGCGGACGAGAAAGCGGTTCGAAGTGCCGACGACGCGTTCTGGCGCGCGTTCAATGCGTGCGACGGGGCGTCGATGGCACGCTGGTTCAGCGAGGATGTGGAATTCTATCACGACATCACCGGACTGACGCGCGGCCGTATCGCCGCAGTCGCCT
>DATLJJ010000121.1:0-2497 GCA_035538975.1 Sphingomonas sp.
CGCGGACGTAGCGCTCGTGAAGCCCGCCCGCCCGGGCGGCGAGCTCCGCGGCCGTCGCCGGGCCCTGCTGAAGCGCGTCGAACAATCCGAGCCGCAATCCTATGCGGACCGTGGGGACGCTCATCGCCCCGCCCAGATCGCCCAGCATCTTGCCGACAAAGGCGTGCAGCTTCGCTTCGTCAATCGTGGTGGCCATGGCTCGCTTCCCCGTCGCGGTACGACTCAGCTACCGGGTCCTGACCATAGCATATCTGCGCACATATGATGATATGCGCGGCGCGCTCACACGTTGAAGCGGAAGAGCATCACGTCGCCGTCCTGGACGACATATTCCTTGCCTTCGGAACGCAGCTTGCCTGCATCGCGCGCGCCGGCTTCGCCCTTGAACTGGACATAGTCCTCGTACGCGATCGTCTCGGCCCGGATGAAGCCGCGCTCGAAGTCGGTGTGGATTTCGCCCGCGGCCTGCGGCGCCTTTGCGCCGACATGCGTGGTCCAGGCGCGCGCTTCCTTGGGTCCGACGGTGAAGAAGGTCAGCAGGTGGAGCAGGCTATAGCCGGCGCGGATCACGCGGGCGAGGCCGGTCTCCTCCAGTCCCAGTTCGCCCAGGAACTCGCCGCGCTCCTCGGGCGGCATCGTCGCGATCTCGGCCTCGATCGCGGCGGAGACGACCACCGCTTCGGCTCCCTCGGCCTTCGCCTTCTCGAACACCTTGGCGGAGAGCGCATTGCCGTTGGCCGCGTCTTCCTCGTTGACGTTGCAGACGTAGAGGACGGGCTTGCCGGTGAGCAGCTGCGCCTGGGCGAAGACCCTCGCTTCCTCGACGTCCCTGGGCTGGGTGAGACGCGCCGGCTTGCCCTCGCGCAGCAGGTCGAGCGCCTGGCCGAGCACCGAGGCGGCGATCTTCGCTTCCTTGTCGCCCTGCGCGGCCTTCTTCTGGAAATTGGGCACGCGCTTCTCGAGGCTCTCGAGATCCGCGAGCATCAGCTCGGTCTCGACGGTCTCGGCGTCGGCGATCGGATCGACCTTATTGTCGACATGCTGGATGTCGTCGTTCTCGAAGCAGCGCAGCACATGGACGATCGCGTCCACTTCGCGGATGTTGCCGAGGAACTGGTTGCCGAGGCCTTCGCCCTTGCTCGCACCGCGGACCAGGCCGGCAATGTCGACGAACCCGAGCTGGGTCTCGATGATCTTGGCCGATCCCGCGATCTCCGCGAGCTTCTGGAGCCGCGCGTCGGGCACCGCGACGTTCCCGACATTGGGCTCGATCGTGCAGAAGGGATAGTTGGCCGCCTGCGCCGCCGCGGTCTCGGTCAGCGCGTTGAAGAGCGTGGACTTGCCGACGTTCGGAAGGCCGATAATGCCGCAGCGGAAACCCATGGGAGAATGCCTGTTCGTGAAGAATGGGAGAAAGCCGGCCGATAGAGGGTTCGCGCCGCTTTTTCCAGCGTGCAGGCTGCGGGACGATCAGGGGAGCGGTTGTACGCTACAGTCGTTGTACCGCGGATGATCCTCGACCTTCTCGACCGGCTCGCATCGCAGATCGCGGGCTTCGACGGCGCAGATTTCTCCACACCTCCGGGCGAGCCAGCGGTGCTCCCGCCGGATTCGGTATCGTGGCGCGTGTTCCGCAATCCGGTGACCATGTACGTGGGCGGCATCGCCGCGGTGCTGCTCGAGCTCGGCGAGCCGCGTGTGCGCCACGGCGTGTGGGACCATTCGAGCTTCAAGCGCGATCCCGCGCGCCGGCTGCGGCGCACCGGCACTGCGGCGATGGTGACGGTCTATGGCGCAAGGAGCCGGTTCGAGGCGCTCGCGGCGCGCGTCAACCGCATGCACGGAGCGATCGAGGGGACCACGCCGGGTGGAGAGGCCTATCGCGCCGACGATCCCGAGCTGCTGCTCTGGGTGCAGGCGACTGCTACCTGGGCGTTCCTCGAAGCCTATGCACGCTACGCCGCGCCCATCACCGTTCCGGACCGCGATCGTTATTACCGCGAAGCCCGGCCCGGTGCCGCGCTCTACGGCGTCGAAGATCCCCCGGAATCCGAGGCTGCGATGCACGCGCTGATGGCGGCCATGGCGCCGCGGCTCGAGCCCTCGCCGATTCTGGGCGAACTGCTCGAGATATTGCGCACGGCGGCGATCCTGCCGCGGCCGCTGCGTTGGCTCCAGCGGATCGGCGCGCGCGCCGCGGTGGACCTGCTGCCTCCCGAGATGCAGGCGCGGCTCGGGCTGGAGGAGGATGGGCGGCTGGGTGCCGGCGAACGGCTGCTGCTTCGTCGGCTCGCACGGATGGCCGAAAGGGTCGAGCTGCCGTCGAGCCCCGCCGCCCAGGCCCGCGCCCGGCTCGCTAGCCCCCCGTCCGCGCCAGCCAGTCGCCCAGCGCTGCATTCACCGCTTCGGGCTTCTCCCAAGGGATAAAATGCCCCCCGTCCTCGATCTTCACGAGAGTGAGGTCGGGGACCAGCCGGTCCAGTCCATCGAGCTGGCA
>DATLJJ010000122.1:0-2827 GCA_035538975.1 Sphingomonas sp.
AACGGCACCTTCCAGGACCATATGGAAGTCGAGCAGGCGCTGCGCGACTTCTACGGCGTGTCGGGCGCGATCGTCTTCTCGACGGGCTACATGGCCAATCTGGGCATCATCTCGACGCTGGCGGGGAAAGGCGAGTACGTCATCCTCGACGCCGACAGCCATGCCTCGATCTACGACGGCTGCAAGCAGGGCTATGCCGAGATCGTCCGCTTCCGCCACAATGACGTGGCCGATCTCGACAAGCGCCTCGGCCGCCTGCCTGCCGAAGCGGGCAAGCTGGTGGTGCTCGAGGGCGTCTATTCGATGCTCGGCGACATCGCACCGCTCCGCGAGATGGTCGCGGTCGCGAAGAAGCACGGCGCGATGGTGCTGGTCGACGAGGCGCATTCGATGGGGTTCTTCGGCCCCAACGGCCGCGGCGTCTATGAGGACCAGGGACTCGACGGCCAGGTCGATTTCGTGGTCGGCACCTTCTCCAAGTCGGTGGGCACCGTCGGCGGTTTCTGCGTCTCGAACCACCCGAAGTTCGAAGCGGTGCGGCTCGCTTGCCGTCCGTACATCTTCACGGCCTCGCTTCCGCCTTCGGTGGTCGCGACCGCGGCGACTTCGATCCGCAAGCTGATGCACGCGCACAACAAGCGCGCGCATCTGTGGGAGAATGCGCGCACGCTGCACGCCGGGCTCAAGGCGATGGGCTTCAAGCTCGGCACCGAGACTCCGGACAGCGCGATCATCGCAGTGATCCTCGAGGATCAGGAGCAGGCGGTGATGATGTGGCAGGCGCTGCTCGACGGCGGACTCTACGTCAACATGGCCCGTCCGCCCGCCACGCCGGCCGGCACGTACCTGCTGCGCTGCTCGCTTTGTGCCGAGCATTCGGCGGAGCAGGTTCAGCAAGTTTTGAAAATGTTCCATGCTGCGGGGCGAGCCGTTGGCGTTATAAGCTGAAGCGAAAGCTTTTGCTTTTCAGAAGTGGGACTCGTCGCCTAGATTCAGGTCGATGAGCGAAGCGCCTGCCAATGTGCTCGACCGCATCGTCAGCGCGACGAATTGGCGGATCTGGATGCTGGGGCTGCTGACGCTGCTCGGCGTCGGTGTGCTGGCGGCCATCCTCGTCCTGCAGCAGCGCACCGACCGCGAGCGCGACCGGGCGCTTGCGCTCCAGCAGCACAGCTTCGAGATCATGCTGCGAGCCAACCAGCTCTCGGGCGCGATCTCCTCGGCCGAGGCTGCGCTCGGCCGTTACGTGGTGAGCGCCGACAAGCAGCTGGGCCAGCAATATGCCGCGTCCTGGGGCCGCGCTGGCGAGCAGCTCGTACGCCTGCGCCAGGCGACCGCCGGCAATCCGGGACAGCAAGCGCAGATCGTGCGGCTCCAGAACGCGTTCCAGGAGCGCGGGCGCGAGCTCAACGAGACGGCCTCCTATTCGGCGTTCAACCGCAGCGCCGATGCCTGGGGCAGCTATTATCGCGTCCGGCAGAGCCCCGCGCGCCAGCGCGTCGAGGCGCAGCTCGGCCGCATCGTCGACGTCGAGCGGGGCGTGCTGCGCGAGCGGACCGAGGCGGCGGGACGGCTGATCGAGAATTCGAACATGGCCTCGCGCATCCTGATGGGCTTCGGCATCTCGATCGTGCTCGGTGCGGTCGTGCTCGGCTGGCTCGCGATCGAGGCGCAGGGCGAGCGCGCGGTGGCCGACGCCGAGGCCAATGCCCAACGTGAGCGCGCCGCGGAGCTCCAGCAGGCGGTTGAGGCCGCCACCGCCCAGCTCCGCGCCGAGGCGCGCGAGCGCGAGCAGGCCGAGGCGCAGCTCCGCCAGGTCCAGAAGATGGAAGCGGTGGGCCAGCTCACCGGCGGCATCGCCCATGACTTCAACAACATGCTCGCGGTCGTCCTTGGCGGGCTCGAGCTCGCCAAGCGCCACCTCCACACCGGCGGCCCCGATGCGCAGCGGCACATCGAGAACGCGATGGAGGGCGCCAACCGCGCCGCCGCGCTCACCCGGCGCCTGCTCGCCTTCTCGCGCGCCGAGCCGCTGCTCCCCGAAGCCGTGGAGGCGGGCACGCTGATCAGCGGCATGTCCGACCTGCTGGACCGGACGCTGGGCGACACGATCCGCGTGAAGACGAAGGACAAGGGGCAGGGCTGGCGCGTGTGGGTCGACCGCCACCAGCTCGAGAACGCGCTGCTCAACCTTGCAGTCAACGCGCGCGATGCGATGGAGGGGCGGGGCACGCTCACCATCGCCACCGGCTGCGCCGAGCTGCAGGCCGGCGAGGTCGGCGAGTGCGCGCCCGGCAGCTACGTCACGATCACGGTCAGCGACACCGGCTGCGGCATGCCGCCCGACGTGCTCGACCGCGTGTTCGAGCCATTCTTCACCACCAAGCCGGTGGGCAAGGGCACCGGGCTGGGGCTCAGTCAGATCTTCGGATTCGTGCGTCAGTCGGACGGCGAGATCGGAATCCAGACCGAGCAGGGGAAGGGCACCAGCGTCACGCTCTACCTCCCGCGCTACGTCGGCGAGGCGATGGCGGCCGTGGAGCCCGAGATTCCCGCACTGGCGTCTCCGCCTCTGCCTGCGCTCAGCCTCAACGTGCTCGTGGTCGAGGACGACCCGCGCGTGCTCACGGCGACCGTCGCTGCGATCGAGGAATTGGGGCATCGCGTCACTTCCTGCGACGATCCGCTCGCGGCGGGCGCCGTGGTCGCGCGGATGGACGCGCTCGACCTGATCGTCACCGACGTCCTGATGCCGGGGCAGACGGGCCCCGAGATGATCGCCGGGCTGGGCGACGCCCTGGAGGGCGTGGCGGTGCTGTTCGTCACC
>DATLJJ010000123.1:0-2404 GCA_035538975.1 Sphingomonas sp.
GTGGAGAGGCTCATCGGCGGCATTGCGGGGAAAATGCCGGCGGAGCGCTTTGGTTCACCGGAGGCGCGAACAGGAAGAGGAAGTGCCTCACGCAGAGGCGCGGAGACGCGGAAATTCGGCCCCCAATGCCGTCGAGGATCCCTGCTGCTATCCCGGCGGCCGCTCCCTCCGCGCCTCCGGACGAACAAATCCTTCTTCTTCTTCTTCTTCTTCTTCTTCTCTTCGCGCCGTCGCGTGAATCTGATCAGGCGCCCGCAGCCGTCAGCCTGTCGAGCTGGTCGCGACTGAGCTGCACGTCCCAGGCGCCGATCAGCTCCTCGAGCTGCTCCAGGCTGGTGGCGCTGGCGATCGGCGCAACTACCCCGGGTTGCGCCGCGAGCCAGGCGAGCGCGATCTGCGCGTGGGTCGCGCCCGTTTCGGCGGCCACCGCATCCATCGCCCCGAGCACCGCGGCGCCCTTGCCCTCGAGCAGCGCCGCCATGCGACCGCCGCGCACGCTTTTGCCGAAATCCGCCTCGCTGCGGTACTTGCCCGTCAGGAACCCCGAGGCGAGGCCGTAATAAGGCACCACGCCGATGTTGTGCGCGACGCACAGGTCCTGCAGCTCGCCTTCGAACTTGTGGCGGCTGACGAGATTATATTCTGGCTGAAGCACGCGGTAATGCGGCAACCCGGTGCGTGCGGCGATATCGAGCGCGGACTTGAGGCGCGCGGCGTGGAAGTTGGAGGCGCCGAGCGTGCGGATCTTGCCGGCCTTGATCAGCGCATCGAAGGCCGCGAGCACTTCCTCCTGGGGGACGGACTCGTCATCCTGATGCGCGAAATACAGATCGATCGTCTCGACGCCGAGCCGCTTGAGGCTCGCGTCGCAGGCCGCGGCGATGCGCGACGGGGCGAGGCCCGATCCGCCCTCGCCGTCGAGCATCCCCACCTTCGTGGCGACCTGTACCTTGCCTGCCATGCCCGAGGCCCTGAGCCATTCACCGATGATCGCCTCGGATTCGCCGCCCTGATGGCCCGGCACCCAGCGCGAATAGACGTCGGCAGTGTCGATCAGGGTGCCGCCGGCCTCGGCGAAGCGATCGAGCAGGCGGAAGCTCGTGGCCTTGTCCGCGGTCCAGCCGAATACGTTGCCGCCGAAGGCGAGGGGAGGCGTGCTGAGGCCGGAGGCGCCGAGTTCGCGGGTCTGCGTCATTGGTCTGCCTCCGTGGTGTTGGCGGTGTTGTCGAACAGGCTGGCGTTGATGTCAGTCGCGGCGGCGGCTTCGTCGAGCTGGCGCGCCTCGTCGCGCGACGCGCCGTCGCCGGAAGGTGCACAGCCAGCGAGCGCGAGCACGAGGAGAGCCGCCGCGCGCATGCTGCTCAGTCCGTGATCTCGTTGCCGTTGTCGACGTTCCGCTCGACATCGGCTGCGTTGCCATATTCGCTCTCGGCGTTGGCGAAAGCCGCGTCGGCGGCGGCATTCGCCGCGTCGACATCGGAGACTGCCTCGCCCATCGTGTTGCTGTCGCCGGTCAGCGTCTCGTTCGCCTCGGCTGCTTCGTTCTTCGCGCCGCCGCATGCCGAGAGGCTGGCAAGGGCGAGGGCGGCAACGGGGAGGAGGAGGGTCTTGCGCATCGACTTGTCCCTTTCTTCTGCTTCGCGGGATGAGCTAACGGGCGCAACAACGCCGCGCAACCGCATCGGCTGCGTTGACCTGATATAAAGATATCTTTATATCTCTAACCCGCATGACCACCGCTCTCGCCATCTTCCGGGCCCTTGCCGACCCGACGCGCCTGCGCATCCTCGCGCTGCTGCGCTCGATGGAGCTGAGCGTGGGCGAGCTGGCGCAGGTGCTGGGGCAGAGCCAGCCGCGCGTCAGCCGTCATGTGAAAATCCTGTGCGATGCCGGGCTCGCCGAACGGCGCAAGGAGGGCAGCTGGGTATTCGTGGCGCTGGGCGCCGACGGGCGGGTGAAGCCGGTGCTCGACGCGCTCGACCGGTGGAACGAGGCCGATCACTGGACGGTGGCCGACGAGGCGCGGCTTGCAGCCGTGCGCGCCGACCGCGCGACGGCGGCGGCCGAATGGTTCGAGGCGCATGCCGGCGAATGGGATGCGATTCGCTCGCTCCACGTCACCGAGACCGAAGTCGAGGCGGCGATGCGCAAGGCGCTGGGAGACGCGCCGCTCGGCCGGCTGATCGACATCGGTACGGGCACCGGGCGGATGCTCGAACTGTTCGCGCCCAATGCCGATCATGCGCTGGGCATCGACCGTTCGAGCGAGATGCTGCGGCTGGCGCGCGCCAAGCTTTCGGAACGCGGGCTCGCCAATGCCGAATTGCGCCAGGCGGACCTTTATGCGCTTCCGCTCGGTGACGGCGGGGCGGACACCGCGATCCTGCACCATGTCCTGCACTTT
>DATLJJ010000124.1:0-19045 GCA_035538975.1 Sphingomonas sp.
CCTTGGGTCCGGTATTGCACCGTGGTGGTGTTAGCGGGAACGTTCCAGCAGTTGTAGTTATTGTTCTGGGTCCAGCCGCTCCAGCCGGTGGTGCCCGTCAGCTCACGCGACTGATAAAACCAGCTGTCCGCAATCCACTCAGGCTTCAGCAGCCGGCCGACGTTCACGTTGGTGGCATAGGGCACGAAGCCGAAGCGGATCTGAATCTGGCCACCGGTGCCGCCCGAAGGCTCAGGGCCCTCGCAATCGGTGTCTGCAACATCGAGCCGCGAGAGGATCTGGTAGAAACATTTCACGGCAATCTTCAGACCAGCCATCTTGGTCTTGTTATCCCCCGACGGCACGTCGTTCATCGACCCCGTGGTATCGAGGACGAACATCACATCGGTGTTCGGCAGCCGCATTTCGGCGTCGCAGGCGACGCTGAGTGTCTCGCTCCTCTTGCCGAAGATGCGCATCAGCGTCATCGGAACGGTGGCCGAGGCGGTTCCCGTGACCTTGCCCGCGTTTTCGGCGAAACTCTTGGTCACACCGGTCGCGCCATAAGCAGTGCTGTCGTAGTTTCCGACGAAGAACTTCTCGGCCATCGCGCGCGGATAGTTGGCGACGCCGTTGACGGTCTGGCTCCAGGCGCCGCTGCCCATTGCCTTGCGTCCTGCGAGCGCGCCGGCGTCACAGGCATGTTGCAGCCGCGTCTTGACGATGTACATGCGGCTGATGTCGATGCCGCCACCCACCATGCCCGCGAGGGGGATCAGGGCCATCGCCATCATCGCGAGAGTATTGGCGCGCGTGTCCCGCGCGAGGGTGCTCAGGAAGCCCCGTGCCCTGGTCCAGCCTGCCTGCTTCTGCCCCATGGATGCGTTCCCGATCCCCTATCAACGCAGCGCTATGCTGCGCGTCTGGCTAACCGGCGCTAAAGCCATGTGGTTAACGCGAGTCTTATCGATGGCTCCGGTAGGGACCGGATGCCGATGAGCGACGAATCCCCCGAACGCGCGCTGGTGCTGGCCTATGCGCCCGCGGACCGCCGCGCGGCGCTGGCGGCGCTGCTCGCGCTCGACGATGCGCTGGCGCTGCTGTTGCGCACGACGAGCGAGCCTGCACTCGGCCAGCTCCGTCTCGCCTGGTGGCGCGAGGCGCTGGCCAGGCTCGACACCGAACCCGCACCCGCCGAGCCGGTGCTGCAGGGCATCGCACAGACGCTGCTGCCATTGGGGGTGACCGGCGCGTCGCTGGTGCCGATCGTTCACGGCTGGGAAGTGCTGATCGAGGAGGAGGCGCTCGACGCCGACGCCCTCAGGCGGTTCGGCGAAGGGCGTGGGACGTTGTTCGTGGCCGCGGCGCGGGCACTCGGCGCAGGGGCGGGCGATCCGGCGGAAGCTGCCGGGCGGGGCTGGGCCCTCGCGGATTTGGCGCGCAACCTGCGCGTACCCGGAGAAGCCGCCGAGGCGCGGGAACAGGCGGGGCGGCTGCTCGACCACGCGCTGGCGCACCGCTGGAGCGCGCGGGGCAGGGCGCTGGGCGCGCTCGCGCATCTCGCACGCATGGATCTGGCGTTGCCTGCCGACGCGCCGGTGCCGCACGGCGCACCGGGCCGCGTGGCGCGCCTGTTCTGGCACAGATTGACCGGCCGATAGCGCTTGCCTCGGCCCATCGAGCGGCTAGCCTGTCGCTGCTCGTGGCTCTGGGGGGAAGCCGATGATGTGGCGTTATCTGGCGGGAGCTGTCGCAGCCCTGATGCTGGTGGGCGGGGGGATATTCCTGTTTCGCGGATCGGCCGAGACCAAGCCTCGGCTTGCCGCCGCGCCGGCTGCCCAGACCGCGGCAGCGACAGCCAACGAAGCCGCCTTGCCCGACGAAGCGCCGCGCGCGACCGACCGCACGCGCGAGCAGAAGCGGTTCGATCGCTACGACAAGGATCGCAACGATCAGGTCGCGCGCGAAGAGTATCTCGCCTCGCGGCGCAAGGCCTTCGCCAAACTCGACGTCAACGGCGATGGACGGCTCGACTTCGAAGAATGGGCGAAGCGGACCACCGACAAGTTCGCCGAAGCCGACAAGGACAAATCCGGCGCGCTGACCCGCGCCGAGTTCGCCACCACTGCGCCCAAGCGGCGGGCGGCGCCCGCATGCGCCTGCCCGCCCGCGCGCACCGACGAGGACTGACGCCTAGCCCGTGCGCGTGCAGAGCACGTCGGCCAGGAAGTTGCGCCCGCCGACGGTCTCCTGCCGCTCATAGGACGAGCCCACCCAGCCGCGCGACCGGCAGAAGCGGTTGGCAGCCTCCGAAGCGCCCGCGGCAGTGCCCTGCCGGCCGGATTCGATCCGTCCGCGTGCGTCGGAGGGGGCGACGAAGAACTCGGCGGTCATGCCCCGCAGCGACGGACCGCCGCCACCACCGCCGCCGCCCGGGGGCGGAACCGGCGCAGGGCCGGGAGTAGCGATGGTCGGGCGTGCCGAATGGACCGTCCAGCGCACGTTCGTGACGATGCGCGTCACTCTGTTGCAGGGCGCGCGATAATTGGTCCGTGTGCACAGATCCCACGCCGGGCCGTCGCCCATGCGGACACTGCGGACCGTCCAGCCGAGGTTGAGGTTCTCGCGTGGGCCCGAGAGCGTGAAGGCCCGGCCGGTAAAGCCGACGCCACTGAACACCGTGATTTCGCCCGCGCGCTGCGCCGAGGCGCCGGGGACGAGCAGCAGACCGGCTGCGAGTGCGAAGCCGAACAGGGGACGCAAGTGCATAGGATGCCTCCTTCGACATCCCCCGCCCGTGCGCCGATGCTACGCCTCGGCGGCGCTTCCGGCAACCCGTTGCGCCGCCGTCACATCCGACAGCCAGCCCTGCAGCGCGGTGCGGGCGCGATCGGTGTACATCAGCTTGCGGTCCGCCTTCCTGGTGCGGCCCTCGATCGGCGGGAAGAGGCCGAAGTTGACGTTCATCGGCTGGTAGGTCTCGGCCTCCGCCTCGCCGGTGATGTGGGCGAGCAGCGCGCCGAGCGCAGTCTCGCGGGGCGGGGGAGCGAGCGTGGCGCCCGCCAGCTCGGCGGCGGCGAAGCGGCCCGCGAGCATGCCGATCGCGGCGCTCTCGACATAGCCCTCGCAGCCGGTGATCTGCCCGGCGAAGCGGATGTTGGGGCGCGACTTGAGGCGCAGCGTGCCGTCGAGCAGCTCGGGGCTCTTGATGAAGGTGTTGCGGTGGAGGCCGCCCAGCCGGGCGAACTCGGCCTTTTCGAGCCCCGGAATGGTGCGGAACAGCTCGACCTGCGCGGAGTACTTCAGCTTGGTCTGGAAGCCGACCATGTTCCACAAAGTGCCCGAGGCGTTGTCCTGGCGGAGCTGGACCACGGCATAGGGCCAGCGGCCGGTGCTCGGCTGATCGAGCCCCACGCCCTTCATCGGGCCGTAGCGCAGCGTGTCGACTCCGCGCTCCGCCATCACCTCGATCGGCATGCAGCCTTCGAAATAGGGGACGTTCTCCCACTCGCGGAACTCGGTCTTCTCGCCCGCCAGCAGCGCGGCGTGGAAGGCGAGATACTGGTCCTTCGTCATCGGGCAGTTGATGTAGTCCTTGCCCGAGCCCTTGTTCCACCGCGACTGGAACCAGGCGATGTCCATGTCGATCGTGTCGCGGTGCACGATCGGGGCGATGGCGTCGAAGAAGGCGAGGCTCTCCTTGCCCGTCGCCGCGCCGATGCTCTCCGCCAGCCCCGGCGCCGTCAGCGGCCCCGTCGCGACGATCGCCAGCCCCTCGGCCGGGAGCGTGTCGACGCGCTCGCGGACGATGGTGACGTTGGGGTGTGCCGCCAGCGCCGCGGTCACTCCGGCCGAAAAGCCGTCGCGGTCGACCGCCAGCGCCGAACCCGCGGGGACCTTGTGCCGGTCGCCCTCCGCGAGGATCAGCGAGCCGAGCGCGCGCATCTCGGCATGGAGCAGCCCCACGGCGTTGCGCTCGGCATCGTCCGAGCGGAAGCTGTTGGAGCAGACCAGCTCGGCCAGATGGTCGGTCTGGTGCGCGGGCGTCATCGCGCCCGATCCGCGCATCTCCGACAGCTTCACCCGGAAGCCCGCATTCGCGAGCTGCCATGCCGCTTCCGACCCGGCGAGTCCGCCGCCGACGATATGAATATCCTGTGTCACGGCGGGGCAGATAGCGATGCCGGGCGCCAATGACAAAGCCGTTGGCAACCGTTTCGCCTGCGCTATGGTCCGGCCATGCGCCTACGCCCCGTCGATCTGCTCTTCGTCCTCTCCCTCCTCATCTCCGCCAATTATTTCTCCAACGCCCTGATGGACCTCTCCGGCGCGTGGATGACCGCCGAGAAGGGCGTGTGCGTGGGGCTGCTCGCGCTGTGGGCGGCGCTCCAGGCGCGCAGGCTCGACGGCTGGCTGATCGCGGCGGCGCTCGCGCTGGGCGCGGCGGGCGACGTGCTGCTCGAGACGCACGGCTTCACCATCGGCGGCATCGCCTTCCTCGCCGGACACCTGATGGCGACGACGCTGTACCTGCGCAACCGCCGCGCGCCGATCCTGCCCGCGCTGGCAGTGGCCGCCTTCACTGCGCTCGCCGCCTGGTCGCTGCCCGCCGACCGCAGCGTCGCGCCGGGAATCGCGCTGTACGCCGCCGGGCTGGGCGTGATGGCGGGCACGGCGCTCACCAGCCGCTTCCCGCTGGGCACGGTGGGGCTGGGCGCGCTGCTCTTCATCCTCTCCGACCTGCTCATTTTCGCGCGGATCGGGCCACTGGAGGGTTCGATCGTGCCGCGACTGCTGGTATGGCCGACGTACATCGCCGCGCAGGCGCTGATCGCCTGGGGCGTGGTGCGCACGCTGGCGCGCGAACGCGGGAGCCTGAGGGGATGAGGATCTTCACCATCGGCTATGAGGCGACGACCATGGGCGAGTTCCTGGCGGCGCTGAAGGCGGCCGGGGTGGAGCGACTGATCGACGTGCGCGCGGTGCCGCTGTCGCGCCGGCCGGGCTTCTCCAAGAACATCCTCGCCGCGAGCCTGAGGGACGCGGGCATCGAATATGTCCACCTGAAGAACCTGGGCACTCCGAAGCCCGGGCGCGACGCCGCCAAGAAGGGCGACGTGAAGACGCTGCGCGCGGTGTACGACAACCAGCTCGGCCTTCCCGAGGCGCAGGCCGAGGCGGCGCAGATGCGCGCGCTGGCGGAGGAGAAGCCGAGCGCGCTGCTCTGCTTCGAGCGCAACCCCGAACATTGCCACCGCACGCTGCTGCTCGCGGCCGAGGCGCCCGATGCGGAGGTGGTCGACCTTTTCCCCTGACGCGCCGAACAGAGGAGCGACGCTGCCATGATCGACCATGTGGGTTTCGCCGTTTCCGACCTCGCCCGGTCGGACGCCTTCTATTCCGCCGCGCTCGCGCCGCTCGGCATCGCCGAGATCATGCGCGTCACCCCCGAACAGACCGACAGCGGCGGCACTGCCATCGGCTATGGCCGCGACGGCAAACCCGTCTTCTGGATCGGCGACAACGAGGCGGTGGGGCAGGGCACGCACATCGCCTTCACTGCCGACAGCCGCGCGCAGGTGGACGCCTTCCACAAGGCCGCGCTCGCCGCGGGCGGCACCGATCACGGCGCCCCGGGCATCCGCGCGCACTATCACCCCGATTATTACGGCGCGTTCGTGCTCGATCCCGACGGGACCAACATCGAGGCGGTGTGCCACCGGCCGGAGCGGGGCTGAAAAAGCGGGGCGGCCGGAGCCGCCCCGTAGTTCGGGGAGACGCCGGCGCACCAGAGGGTGAAGCGCGCCGGCCGATCCCACGGTGGCGGCCACGACTTGCAGGCATATTTCGCTTTGTTGCAGCGCGGAGAGATGCCGCCGCGACGGTGCAGGCAACCGGCTAACTTCGCACTTTTCCCGCGAATCGTGACATTCGTTGCGTGGCCGGGGCAACTTCATAACTGCTGCCCTCGTTGCTGCGCCGCCACGCGCCGAGCGCATTGATCGCGAGCCGCATGTTGAACTTGCGCCGCCAGCCGACGATCCTGCCCCGCCGGATCACGGGCACGCGCTCGCCCCGGAGCGCGACCGGCAGCGCCGTCTCCATCTGGAACCGGAGCCCGGAATAGAGCGCGAGATCCCAGGCGGCGAAGCTGTAGATATAGCCGGGGCCGAGCGCCGCGGCCTGCTCCGGCGTCATCGGCACATCGGCGAGATTGTGCGTCAGGTGCCGGACGCGGGCGCGCAGCTACCGATAGATGTTCCTGAAAGCGGCCATGCGTTCAGGCGGTCGGGCATCAGCTACCGGGTTCAGGCATAACCGGCGGGCCGCGTTCATGCACCTCGGCCAGCTCAGAAACGGAAGCCGATCGTCGCCATCACGTTGCGCGGCGCAGCCATGAAGCAGTCTCCGCGTGCCAGGCAGGAAGCGAACGCCCGCTCATTGAGCAAGTTGGTCGCATTGATGGCGAAGCGCCACTTGTCCCAGGTGACTTCCGCCAGCGCATCGACCGTCGTGCGCGCCGGCGTGACGATGGTGTAGAGCGTTCCGGCCGGGACGGCAGGATTGAGACCATAGGGGTCGAGCGGCCCCGTCGACTTGCTCTCGCCGCTATAGACCACGCCGGCGCCGAGGCGCAGCTGCGGCTCGCCCAGGCGGCCGAAGACCTTGGTCGACCACAGCGAGGCCGTGTGGCGCGGCATATAGTCCAGGCTGGTGTTCACCTCGGACTTGAGCTCGTTGTAGCCATAATTGAGCAGCAGCTCGAAATTGCCCGGCAGGATGTGGCTCGCCTCGAACTCGATGCCCTTGGTGGTCAGCTCGCCCGACTGAGTCGTCACGTTGTTGGCGAGATAGAGGACGCGGTTGCGCTCCTTGATATGGAAGCCGGTCACGGTGACCAGGGTCGCCGGGCTCGGCTGCCACTTCGCGCCGACCTCATATTGCGTGCCGGTCTGCGGGGTGAAGGGGTCGCCCGGGACGCCTCCCGGACCCGTCAGCCTGCCTGCGATCGGCAGGAAGCTTTCGGTGTAGCTGAAGAAGGGGGAGAAGCCGGCGCCGATCTCGCCGATGATGCCGGCACGGAACGTGGTGGCATTGTCTTCCTGACCGGAGGAGTTGGTCACATGGTCGCGGCGCGCGCCGACGATCACGGACACGCGGTCGAAGAAGCGCACCTGATCCTGCACATAGACGCCAAGCTGCTTCTGCGAGTCATAGGCGAACGGGCCGCTGGGATCGTAGGTCTGCAGCGCATCGTAATCGATGTCGTAGAGATCGACGGTTTCGAGCGTCGTCGCGGCATAGCGCTTGCCGACCTTGTTCCAGCTATAGTCGACGCCGACCAGCAACGTATGCTCGATATTGGCGCCGGTATTGAACTTCAGCTGCAGGTTGTTGTCGGTCGAGAAGACGTTCATCCGCGCGTCGCTCGCATCGGCATAGAGGCCGATCGTGCGGCCGTCCGTGCCGTACACCGCGAAGGGATCGGTCGGGTTGGTGTAGCTGTCCGCGTAATGCGTGAAATATTCGAGGTCGCTGTCGATGTAGCGCGCCTTGAGGCTGATGCGGACATTGTCGGAGAAGCGGTGGACCAGCGACCCGCCGCCCTGCAGCGAGCGGCCGGCATAGCGGTCCCATCCGGCCTTGCCGACAAAGGTGTAGGGATCGAGCCGACCCTCGGGATAGCCGGGGTTCGGCCGGAAGGTGCCGACGATCGGCAGGAACTGCGAGGTCGAGCCGGTATCATCCTCTTGATAGAGGCCGGTCAGGATGATGTCGGTGCTCGCCGTGGGCTGCCAGCGGATCGACGGTGCGAACATCACGCGGTCGTCGGGCACATGATCGACATAGGTGTCGGCATCGCGCACGCGCGCCACCGTCCGGATCGCGAGGTTGTCGGTCAGCGCGAGGTTGAGGTCGCCGAGCGCCTCCTTGCGGTCATAGCTGCCATATACGAGGTTCAGCTCGCCGCCGGTCCGGAACTCCGGCGTCTTGGAGACAAGGTTGACGAGGCCGCCGATCGAACCCTGGCCGAACAGCACCGAGGCGGGACCGCGGACGATCTCCACGCGCGAGAAATTATAGGGGTCGGCGGTGATGCTGGCATAGAAGGAGAAGATGTCCCGCATGCCGTCGCGGAACTGCAGTGCATCGATTCCGCGCACGTTGAAACCGTCGACACGGGTGTCGCGCCCATAGGGGTTCGCGAGCACGCCGGCGGCGTACTTCACCGTATCGCTAATGTTGATCGCGCCTTGGGAGAGATACTGCTCCGAGGGTATGATGGTGAGCGGCTGGGGCAGTTCGGTCAGCGGCGTTTCTGTCTTGGTGCCGGCATTCGAGCCGGTCACGACGATTTCCTCTTCCTGTGCTGCCGCCGCATTGTCCTGCGCCTGAGCCGCCTGGCTCAGCAGCGCGCTTGCAAGGCCTGCCGCAACGATAAGCTTCGTCATTTTTTCCCGCCCTTTGCAGTTCGTTTCGTCCCCGTTCGCGGTGCCTAGTATATAATTGCGAGAGATTATCAATAGCATTAACATGCCGAGGCTGCGCGGCATAGTCGGGACCCGGCCGCGAGGGCTGCTTCGCACTGTGCGGCCGAAAGCTGCCGTCCGCTAACGGCCAATTACCCGCCTCACTCCTCCCCGCGGCAGCGCCGAGCATCGATTGCGCGCCGCCCCTTCAATCCCGCATAGTAAACCCGCACCGCCCGGATCAGGATTTACCCCGATGTTTCCCCCGGAAAGCGACGCCTAGCCTCCCGCCACGCGCATGTGCTCGATCGTCAGGGCCGGGGCCGCGCGCGAGACAGGAGGACCCTCATGATGCCACGCGCGCCAACGAACGGGGCGGTCTGCGCCCGCCCGGATGACCGTCGCGGCGTGCTGCCGCTGATCCTGATGCTCGCGGCGCTGCTGGTGCTGCTCAACCTGGAGCCCGCGCCGCTCCGCGCGCAGCAGGCGGCGGAGCCGCAGGCGACGCTCTTCCAGAACGTGCGGATCTTCGACGGGAAGAGCGCCACGCTGTCGCCGCCCTCCAGCGTGCTCGTCCGCGGCAACCGGATCGAGCGTATCTCGACGGGGCCGATCACGGCCGGGCCGGACACCAGGGTGATCGACGGGGCGGGGCGGACGCTGATGCCCGGGCTGATCGACGCCCACTGGCACGCGATGCTGATCCGCCCGACGCCCGCCGAGGCGATGGGCGGCAATCTGGGCTATTTCAACCTCATCGCCGGCGACGAGGCGCGGGACACGCTGATGCGCGGCTTCACCACGGTGCGCGACGTGGGCGGGCCGGCGTTCGGGCTCAAGCAGGCGATCGACGACGGGACGCTCGCGGGACCGCGCATCTATCCCTCCGGCGCGATGATCACGGTGACGAGCGGGCATGGCGACTTCCGCCAGCTCAACGAGCTGCCGCGCCAGATCGGCGGGCCGCTCTCCTATGGCGAACGGATCGGGGCCTTTGCCGTGGCGGACAGCCCCGACGAGGTCCGCATACGCGTCCGCGAGCAGCTGATGCAGGGCGCCTCGCAGGTCAAGCTGACCGCGGGCGGGGGCGTGTCCTCGCCGTTCAGCCCGATCGACGCCGTCACCTTCACCGGCCCCGAGCTGCGCGCCGCAGTGGAGGCGGCGCGGAACTGGGGCACCTATCTGACCGTGCACGCCTTCACCTCCGAGGCGATCCGGCTGGCGATCGACGCGGGCGTGACGTGCATCGAGCACGGTTTCCTGATGGACGAGGAGACCGCGCGGCTGATCGCGCAGAAGGGCATCTGGCTGAGCCTGCAGCCGCTTCCCGAGGAAATGCGGACGGGCATGCCGGTGGGCTCGGTGCAGCGCGAAAAGGCCGACGAAGTGTTCCCCGGCATCGGGCGGACCTATGAACTCGCGAAGAAGTACAAGATCAAGACCGCGTGGGGCACCGACGTGCTGTTCTCGCGTGCGCTGGCCCAGCGGCAGGGCGCGATCCTGGCGTCGCTGGGGCAATGGTACACCCCCGCCGAAGCGCTGATCATGGCGACCTCGACCAATGCCGAGCTGCTCGCGATGTCGGGCAAGCGCAATCCCTATCGCGGCAGGCTGGGCGTGGTGGAGACCGGCGCGCTGGCGGACCTTCTGCTGGTGAACGGCAACCCGCTGGAGAACCTCAACCTCGTCGCCGATCCCGCGCGGAACTTCGCCGTCATCATGAAGGACGGGAAGGTCTACAAGAACACGCTCTAAAGGGGCGGTCGGCGGGAGGCGGGCGGCTTACGCCGCCGCCTTCCGCCGTTCTGCCATCTCGTCGTTGAGCATCTCTGCCAGCAGGAAGGCGAGCTCGAGGCTCTGGCCCGCGTTGAGGCGCGGGTCGCAGTGGGTGTGGTAGCGGTCGGCGAGGCCCTGCTCGGTGATCTCGACCGCGCCGCCGGTGCACTCGGTGACGTTCTGCCCGGTCATCTCGGCATGGATGCCGCCCGCGAAGGTGCCCTCGGCGCGGTGGACGGCGAAGAAGCCGCGGACTTCGGCCAGGATGCGCTCGAAGGGGCGCGTCTTGTAGCCGTTGGCGGCCTTGACGACGTTGCCGTGCATCGGGTCGCAGCTCCACACCACCGGATGCCCCTCGCGCTTCACGGCGCGGACGAGCGCGGGCAGGCCCTTCTCGATCTTGTCGTGGCCGTAGCGGGTGATGAGCGTCATGCGGCCCGGGGTGCGCGCGGGGTTGAGCGTGTCGAGCAAGCGGATCAGCGCGTCGGGCTCGAGGCTGGGGCCGCACTTCATGCCGATCGGATTGCCGATGCCGCGCAGGAACTCGACGTGCGCCGAGCCGTCGAAGCGCGTGCGGTCGCCGATCCACAGGAAGTGCGCGCTGGTGTCGTACCAGTCGCCCGTCAGGCTGTCCTGCCGGGTGAGCGCCTGCTCATAGGGGAGGAGCAGCGCCTCGTGGCTGGTGTAGAAGTTGGTCGCCTTGAGCTGGGGGACGCTGTCGGCGTCGATCCCGCACGCGGCCATGAAGTCGAGCGCCTCGCCGATGCGATCGGCCACGTCCTTGTAGCGCGCGGCCCAGGGGCTCTTGCCCATATAGTCGTGCGTCCATTTGTGGACCTGATGGAGGTTCGCATAGCCGCCCTGCGCGAAGGCACGCAGCAGGTTGAGCGTCGCGGCGGACTGCGAATAGCCCTGGATCATCCGTTGCGGATCGGGGGTGCGGCCTTCGGGCGTGAAGGCGATGTCGTTGACGTTGTCGCCGCGGTAGCTGGGCAGCTCCACGCCGTCGATCGTCTCGGTATCGGCCGAGCGCGGCTTGGCGAACTGGCCCGCCATGCGGCCGAGCTTCACCGTCGGCAGCTTCGAGGCGAAGGTGAGCACCACCGCCATCTGGAGCAGCACGCGGAAGGTGTCGCGAATGTTGTTGGGGTGGAACTCGGCGAAGCTCTCGGCGCAGTCGCCGCCCTGGAGCAGGAAGGCCTCGCCGCGCGCGACGCGGGCGAGCTCCTGCGTGAGCTGGCGCGCCTCGCCCGCGAAGACGAGCGGGGGGAAGGACTCGATCTGCGCCGTGGCGGCGTTCAGCGCGGACGCGTCGGGGTAAATCGGCAGCTGACGGGCCTCCGCCGACTTCCAGCTTTCGGGGGACCATTGCCGGGCCATGTCCTGCTCCACCTGGCGGACGTGGACGAACCAGTCCTGATGATGCGCGATGCCATATGCCGCGATCTGGTTGAGCACCGCAGCGGAAGCGCGCTTGCCTTCCTCTTCCCAGCCCTGGACGGTCGATCCGGGCGTGCCGAACCACGCGCCGAAAGCGGCGCGGGAGAGGGAGCGTTCCTCGCGGAAGCGGCGGATCTTGGAACCGGCAAGAGTCGTCATAGTGACGGGGCTTTACCCGAGTGGGGTAAACGCATGCAAGCTCAAATTTTACCCGGGCGGGGTAAGGGTGTGAATCCTGCCCTTGGCATAGGGGGCTGGTTCAATACCCCGCTTCCAGATCGACTTCGTTCTTCAGCGCACGCCCTTCCACGAAGGCGTGGACGTTCTCCACGAACAGCGCCGCGGCGCGCAGGAACATGCGCGTCTGGCTGCGGCCCGACAGGTGCATCGAGTGAATCGCGTTGGGTGCGGTCCACAGCGGGTGGTCGGGGGGAAGGGGTTCGGGCGTGACGGTGTCGAGGAAGGCGCCGCCGATCCGGCGCTTGTGGAGCGCCTCGACCAGCGCGTCCTGGTCGATCAGCGCGCCGCGGCCGACGTTGATGATCCAGGCGGAGGGTTTGCATGCGCGCAACTCGGCCTCGCCGATCATGTTGCTGTTCGCCTCGGTGCCGGGCGCGGCGAGGAAGATCCAGTCGAACTCGGGCAGGCGCGCGCGCCAGTCGTCAGGGCCGATCGTGCCGGGCGCGCCGGTGCGCGTGACGCCGGTGACGGCGACGCCGAACCCCGCGAGCCGCTCGCCGATCAGCCGGCCGATCGTGCCGTAGCCGATTACGAGTGCATTGGTTTCGAACAGCTCGAGCTTGCCGGGCGCGTCGAACGGCCATTCGTGGCGGTCGGCGGCGCGGACGACCTGGTCGAAGCGCTTGGCGGCGACCAGCGCGCCCATCACGGCATATTCGGCGACGGTGTGGGCATTGACGCCGCTGCCGTTGGTGACGCGCGTCCCCTGTGCGCGGAGCTGCGCCTTGTCGAGCGGATCGAGCCCCGCATAGATCGTCGAGAGCCATTTGAGCTCGCCCGCCGCAGCGACCGTCTCCGCCCAGATGCGCGGATCATTGTTGTCGAGCCAGCCGATCTCCGCCGTCGGCGCGAGCGCCAGCGCCTCCTCGCGCGAGGCGAACCATGCGACGTCGAGCCCGGCGGGGAGCTGCGGCTCCACCAACGGGCGGGCGAGGGCGGGGAGTACGGCCTTCATGTGCCGGAGGCGTAGCGTGCCCCCGGCGCATGTTCAAACCTCGATCGGGCCAGGCTTTAGCGCGTAGCGTGCTCCGCCATGGCTTCACCCGCCTGGCGGTACTGCTCGCCGGCGGCGCGTGCGGCCTGGGCGGCTTCGGTGCTGCCGGCTGCGTCGGGCGCGTTCGCATGGCCGGTCGCGTCATAGGCGCGCGTCGTCTCACCCTGATAGGCGTAGGTGTGACCCTCTACCTGGACGAGGAAGGGCGTGTTGCTGCCCTCGCGGAAATAGGCGACGTTCCTGCCGTGCTCGTCCGACGTCCGCAGGATGCGGCCGTTGTGCAGCCACGCCCAGCCGTCGTTGAAGCGGACTTCCTCGATACCTTCGCCGGCGTAGATCTTCTTTTCGATCGCGGCGGCCTCGGCGAGCGTCTGCGAGTCCGCCGGAGCCGCATCGGCCGCAGGCGTGGGGAGTGCGGGCACCACCACCGCATCGGCGGCGTTGCCCATTCCGGCATCGGCGTTCTCGACCGCACCTTCGGCGGCGTTCCCGGCGTTCGTCAGCGCAGTGTCGTTGGTTTCGCTCCGCTGGTTGCAGGCAGTGAGTGCCAGCACGGCGGCGAGAGCGGTTAGAGGAAGTGTGCGCATCGCATTACTCCGCTTCTAAGCCCCGAATTCGGGTCGAGGCCTGCGATGCATGCGCTAGTCGAGCGCCGGTTTCCAGTCCCAACCGAGAGGATCGCCGTCCATCACCTCGACGCCCGCCGCGGCGAGTTCGTCGCGGATCATGTCCGAGCGCTGGAAATCCTTGACCACGCGCGCCTGCTGGCGCTCGACCAGCCGGTCGCTGATCTGCTCGGGCGTGAGCGTGGCGTTGGCGGGGCGGACGCGCAGCTCCTTGCGGGTGAGTTCGGCAAGCCGCAGGCCCAGCACCTTGTCGAACTCGGCGAGTCCGGCGAGCCGGTCGGCGGGCGTGGTGCGCTTGTCGGCGAGCAGCTCGTCGAGGATGGGAAGCGCTTTGGGCGTGTTGAGGTCGTCCGATACCGCCTCGTCGAGCCGCTCGAGCCAGCCGTACGGGACGGTGCCTTCGCCCTCGGCGCGCGCCTTGAGGCCGGCGACCGTCATCACCAGCCGCTTGAGCCGCGTGAGCGCCGCCGCGAGGTTCTCGGCCGAGAACTCCAGCTCCGAGCGATAATGCGCCTGCAGGCAGAGCAGGCGATAGGCGAGCGGGTGCACACCCGCGTCGATCAGCGACTGGAGCGTGGTGAAGCCGCCCTTGGACTTGGACATCTTCCCCTGGCGATCGACCAGGAAGTTGTTGTGCATCCAGAAATGCGCACCCGAGTCCGCGCAGCCGCAGAATGCCTGGTTCTGCGCGATCTCGTTGGGGTGGTGGATCTCGCGGTGGTCGATGCCGCCGGTGTGGATGTCGAACGGCGCGCCGAGATATTTGAGGCTCATCACCGAGCATTCGAGGTGCCAGCCGGGGGCGCCGCGGCCCCAGGGCGAGTCCCATTCCATCTGGCGCTGCTCGCCCGGGGGCGACTTGCGCCAGATCGCGAAATCCTGCGGATGGCGCTTGCCCGCGACGGGATCGATCCGGCCCTCGGCCGCGTCGTCCTGCGCGCCGGCGAGGCGGCCGTAGTCGGGAACGGTCGAGACGTCGAAATAGAGACCCGAGTCGAGCTCGTAGCAATGCTCGGGCGCGATCTTCGTCGCGAAGTCGATCATCTCGGCGATGTGATCGGTCGCAACCGACCAGCGGCTGGGCTGGCGGATGTTGAGGTCGGCGATGTTCCGCTTGAACGCCGCGGTGTAATGCGCCGCGATGTCCCAGATGCTCTTCGCCTGGGCGCGCGCCGCGGCCTCCATCTTGTCGTCGCCCGCGTCGGCGTCGCTGGTCAGATGCCCGACGTCGGTGATGTTGATGACATGGGTGAGGGCATAGCCCTTCCACGCCAGCACGCGGCTCAGCGTGTCGGTGAAGACATAGGCGCGCAGATTGCCGAGGTGCGCGTAGTTGTAGACCGTCGGCCCGCACGAATAGACGCGCGCGCCCTTTTCGGGATCGAGCGGCTGAAACGGCTCGAGGCTGCGAGTAAGCGAATTGTAGAGCGTGAGCGCAGTGCTGGGCATAGGTTGCCGCCATACCACCTGCTCCCCTCCCTGCAAGGGAGCTGCAGGGGCCTCCGAAAATCCGTCGTCAACCCGGCCTTGTGCCGGGCGCCACCGCGAGACGACGGTATGGGTGGGGGCAGCGGTGGGGCCGATCCTTGCACGGCCGGCCGGAATAAACCGGGGAACGCCTGCGGTTGCCAACGGTTGACTCCCCCGAAGCGCCCGTTCGCTGAGCGCCTGTGAAAAACCAAATCAGGTCAATTGGATAGCCGGGCGTGCCCGCTTTCCGAGGAGATGAGACATGGCCGATCGCAAGGACCTTTCCGAAGGCGGAGCCAAGGACCGCGGCTCCGCGCTGCAGGGGCCGGACGACGATCCCGCCCTGCGCAACGAGGGCCGCCAGGCGGTCAAGAACCAGGGCAAGGCGACGCCCGACGACTATCCCGAGGCCAATGAGGCCGCACGACGGACCACCGGATCATGAGCGAGCTCCACGACGACGCACCCACCTATGTCTCCAAGGACAGCACGCTGCAGCGGCACGAGGGCAAGGGCGGCGAAGGCACAGTGTGGGGCCGCACCGTATCGGTGATGCGGCCGCGCGACGAGCTCTATGCCTATTGGCGCGATTTCCGGAATCTCGCCGGCTTCATGGAGAATATCGTCTCGATCGACCCGCTCGACGACCGCCGCTCGCACTGGAAGGTCAGGGGCCCGAACGGCGAATATGAATGGACTTCGGTCCTGACCGAGGACCGCCCCGGCGAGGCGATCGCCTGGCAGTCCGAGGACGGCGACGTGCGCAACAGCGGCCGCGTCGAATTCTTCGAAGGCCCGCCGGGGCACGGCACCTTCGTGCGCGCGATCCTGGCCTACGACCCGCCGATGGGCTTCATCGGCAAGGCAGTCGCGAAGCTCACCCAGAAGGAGCCGCAGATCCAGTCCACGCGCGACCTGAGGCGCTTCAAGCAGCTGATGGAGACGGGCGAGATCGCGACGACGTCGCCGCCCAACCGCCCGTCGATTTCCTGAACCCCATTTCTCCTGCGGAGACGAAGCGATGCGCGCACTCACCTGGCACGGCAAGCACGACGTGCGGATGGAGACGGTCCCCGATCCGGAGATCCTCAATCCGCGCGATGCGATCATCCGGATCACCTCGACTGCGATCTGCGGATCGGACCTGCACCTCTACGACGCCTATATCCCCACGCTCGAGAAGGGCGACATATTGGGTCACGAGTTCATGGGCGTGGTGGAGGACGTCGGCCCCAAATCGACGCTGAAGAAGGGGCAGCGCGTGGTGGTGCCGTTCACCATTTCGTGCGGCCAGTGCTTCCATTGCTCGAAGCAACAGTTTTCCGCCTGCGAGAACGGCAATCCGGTCGAGAACCAGGAGCTCGGCCAGACGCTCTACGGCGAGCCGATGAGCGGGCTGTTCGGCTATACGCACCTGACCGGCGGCTATCCCGGCGGGCAGGCCGAATATGCCCGCGTTCCCTTTTCCGACGTTGGGCCGATCGTCATCCCCGACGGCATGCCCGACGAGGACGTGCTGTTCCTTTCCGACATCCTGCCCACCGGCTGGATGGCGGCCGAGAATGCCGACATCGAGCCGGGCGACACCGTGGCGGTGTGGGGCTGCGGGCCGGTGGGGCTGTTCGCGGTCCAGTCGGCGTTCAAGCTCGGCGCGCACCGGGTGATCGCGATCGACCATTTCCCGCACCGGCTGGAACTGGCGGCGAAGTTCGGCGCCGAGACCATCAACTTCGAGGAGACCGACACCTATGAGGCGCTGATGGAGATGACCGGCGGGATCGGTCCCGACGCAGTGATCGACGCCGTGGGTCTCGAGGCGCACGGCTTCTTCGTCGACAACGTCGTGGACCAGATCAAGGCATCGACCTTCCTCGGCACGGACCGGCCGCACGCGCTGCGCCAGGCCATCGTCGCGTGCCGCAAGGGCGGACGCGTCTCGATTCCCGGCGTCTATGGCGGGCTGCTCGACAAGTTCCCGGCGGGCGCGATGATGGAGAAGGGGCTGACGGTAAAGACCGGCCAGACCCATGTGCAGCGCTATACCGCGAAGCTCCTCGAGAAGATCGGGGAGGGCGAGCTGGATACCACCTTCCTGATCTCGCACCGGCTGCCGCTCGAGCAGGCGCCCGAGGGCTACCGCAAGTTCCACGACGAGCAGGACACATGCACCAAGGTGGTGCTCAAGCCGGGGCTGGAAACGGCCTGAGGGAGACGGAAGCATGGCGAACAAACTGGCAGTGATCACCGGCGCCTCGACCGGCATCGGCAAGGAGCTGGCGAAGATCGCGGCGCGCGAGGGGCACGACCTGATCGTCGTCGCCGACGAGCCGGCGATCGACGCGGCGGCGGGCGAGCTCAAGGGCTATGGCGTGCAAGTGCAGGCGGTCGAGGCGGACCTCGCCACCTTCGACGGCAACGACCGGCTGCTCGCCGCGTGCGGCGGCAGGCCGATCGACGTGCTGGTGGCGAATGCCGGGCGCGGGCTCGGCCAGGGCTTCCTCGCGCAGGACCCGGCCGAGTGGCGGCGGGTGATCGACACCAACGTCACGGGCACCACCTATCTGCTCCAGAAGGTGCTGCGCGACATGGTGGCGCGCGATTCGGGCAATGTGCTGATCACCGGATCGATCGCGGGGCTGATCCCGGGTGCGTGGCAGGCAGTGTACAACGCCACCAAGGCGTATCTCGACAGCTTCGCCTATGCGCTGCGCGAGGAGCTCAAGGACACGCAGGTCAATGTGACCGTGCTGATGCCGGGGCCGACCGAGACCGAGTTCTTCCGCCGCGCCGGGCTGCTCGACACGCCGGTGGGCGAGGCCGAAAAGGCCGATCCCGCCAAGGTGGCCGAGGACGGCTGGGCGGCGATGACGGCGGGCAAGCCGCACATCGTCTCGGGCTTCGTCAACAAGCTGCAGGCGGCGATGAGCCACATCACGCCCGACTCGCTGCTCGCGAAGATGCACACCGCGCAGGCGAAGCCGGAGGATGTCGAGGAGGCGCGGGGAGGGATGTAGGGGCTTCCCCTTCCTCCCTCTCCCGCTTCCGGGAGAGGGCTGGCGGGGATTTCTAGACCGTCTCTTCCTGCCCGATCGCGGCGCGGACCATGGCGTTCCACACTGCGGCGGGATCGCTGCCGGCGGTGCGGCCGGCCTCTACCATCTCGGGCGTGGGTTCGCGCAGCGTGCGCAGCACTGCGAGGGCGCGGTCGGTTTCCTGCAGCCACGTCGCGTCGACTTCGCTGCTCGCGCTGGGATCGCCGCCTTCGCCATTGATGCTGAGCGCCTCGGCCGCGATCACGCGGGCGATGCGCTCGACGGGCGAAGTGACGGAAATATCAGTCATCTGTGTTGCTCCTGTCGCGGGTTCGCGACGTGCAACGCGCAGGGTTCGGCGGGCGTTCCGGCTGCGGAACGCTCGGCTCAGGCGGCGAGCGGCGGAAGGGTCTTGCCGCCGCGCTGGCGGAACAGGCCCGTACCCGAGGCTGCCCCCGCGTTCAGCGGAAGCGCCGTCCCGCAGAAAGCACATTCGGCAGTGAGCCGGCCGAGCATCCAGTGCGACTGGCCGCAGCCAGGACAATGGTTGGTCTGGTCCGGTCGATAGGCCACGCGGTACCCGGTATGCGCCTGACGGATGCCGAAGTTATACATGCTTCGTCTCCCAAAGAACCCGGGTTTGTTAACACTTTCGACTCGGGCTTTGTTCCCGGTGCGGCATGATCTGGCGTCAACGATTTGGCGGCAGAATGTTGTTTGATTGCGACAAGTTGCAGAATTACCACAGTAATCTATTCTGAGCGCCGTTGCTCCGCGGTCGCACGGGTTCTAGATTGAACCCGACGGGAGGCTGATCAGAGTGGAAGAGCAGGGCGTGGCAATCGGCGGTTCGAGCGACGACGAGATCCCCGTGGCGGCGGCCCTGCGCGAGCCGATCCTCACGCCCGAGCCCGAGCCGCACGAGAACATGGGTGACGGGATGCGGCGCGACCGGCTGATGGCCGCGCTGGCGCTGATGGCGGGGCTGGGGCTGCTGCTCGCGACTCCCTTCGCCCT
>DATLJJ010000125.1:0-12413 GCA_035538975.1 Sphingomonas sp.
CCCTGGCTCTTCGGCAGCCGTGCCTCGAGCTTGCGCCAAGCATAGAGGCAGCCGACCAGCAGTCCGCAGACGAGCGGGAGCAGGATGACCAGCTTGAGGATGTACGACCACATCATGCGCGCTGCGACCTCTTCTCGGGGCTCACCAGCTCGGTCATGCGCAGGCCGAATTTCTCGCCCACGGTCACCACTTCGCCGCGGCCGATCAGCGTGCCGTTGACGAACACGTCGAGCAGCTCGCCGGCATCGCGGTCGAGCTCGATCACGCTCTCCTCGCCGAGCGCGAGCAGTTCGCGCAGGCTGAGCGAGGTCGAGCCGATCTCGACCGTCAGCTTGACGTCCACGTCCTGGAGCAGCCGGAAATTGGCCGCCACCGACGCGTCGACCGGGAATCCACCCGTCATGTCGTTCATTGGAAATCCTCTTCGCTGAGCGGTTCGAGTTGCGTGAGGCGAACGGCCGCGCGGCCGTTGGCGGTGCCCACCTGGCCGGTGCCGAGGCGGCGCTTCGCCACCATCACCGGAACCTCGGGGCCGAAATCGATCGGAAGCACGTCGCCGGCCTTGAGCTCGAGTAGCTGGCCGAGCGGGATCACCGGCTCGGCGAGCACCGAGCGGACCGGCAGGCGGACCTGCATCACGGCGCGGGTGAGCGCATTTCGCCACTGCGGCTCGACTTCGGTCGTGGCCGCCTTGACCTTCGCCGCGAGCGCGCCGGTATGAGGCTTGAGCCCCGCCATCGGATAGACGAGGTCGACATAGGCGGGCGTGCGCGTTCCCTCGGCGAAGCCGAAGCGCGTGACGACCACCGGCTCGTCGGCACCCCAGTCGGGCGCGGCGGCGACGTTGGCGCTCGTGGCGGCCGCGAAGCCGACCCGCGCCACCGGCTCCCAGGCCGCCTCGACCGGCGCCGCGACCGCTGCGCCGAGCCGTGCCGCGAGCGCTTCGGCCGCCGGCGTGAACTCGGACGGGAGCGCGCCCGGTGCCTCGCCCTCACCGCCGAAGAAGGCGTCGAGCATTTCGAGCACCAGCGGAGCATCGAGCACCAGCTGCGCGCGCGCCCTGGCATTGCCCATCGCGAGCGGCTGCCAGGCGCCGAGCATGTCGCCGCGCTCGGCGCGATAATCGGCGAAGCGCTGAACCGAGACCGGTTCGGCCCACGCGCGCAACTCGCGCCGAAGGAATGACTCGAATACCGGCTTGAGCCCGCGCGCCAGCCGCGCGCTCAGATGCTGGAGCGTGGCCAGATCGCCAAAAGGATTGGCGTCGCGCGCGCCCAGCACGGGCGAATGCGTCGCCGCCGGGCGCGGCCGCGCGCGGCGGTCCTCGCCAGCCTCCGGGGCCAAAGTCGATGAAGGGCCGTTAACCATGCCCGTTCACTGAACAATGAAATTGGTAAAGTAGACGTTACTTACGCCCCCGAAACCTTCCTTTTCCTTCAGCACGGCGTTGATCGCCTTCACCAGTCGATCCTGGATGTGCTTCTTGCCCTCGACGCTGAACACCTCGTCCTCGTCGGTCTCGCCAAGTGCCATAAGCACTTGTGAACGAATGGCTATTTCGTGCGTCTTGATGTTGTCGAGGACACGCTCGTCATAGGGCGTCGAGACCGCGATGCCGACTTGGACGAAATGGACGCTGTCGCGCAGGTTCGAGGTGAATTCCTTCTCGAGCGGATAATAGCTCGACGCATATTCGTCGCCGCCCTCGCCCGGCGGCAGCGGCTTTCCATGGCTCGGCGCGGAAGCATTTTCGCCGCCGTGCCCTTCACCTTCGCCACCGCCCGCACCGGCGCGCTTCTGCTCGCTCTTGGGGACGAGGCGGGGCTTGTCCGATTCGGGCGCGGCCGGCGCGACGCTGAACCAGCCCGCCTGCACGCCATAGACAGCGGCGCCGGCCCCGGTGCCGACGAGCAGCAGCGGCACGGCGGTCAGGATCAGCAGCTTGCCCAGCTTGCGCTTGCGCGGGAGCGGGGCCTTTTCGTCGGTCAGTTCAACCATGATGGACTCCTTGGATTTCAGGCGATGCGGTCATCGGTTTCGGAATGCTCCGCGGTGGCGCTGCGCGCGGATGCGGGAACGGAGGGCAGACGCGGCGCGGCGTCATGACGCTGGCCGGATGAGCCCTGCCCCGCGGCGCCGCCGTCGACGCTGGTCTGGCCGAGCTTGAGCCCCCGCGCCTCGGCGAGCTCGGTCAGCCGCGGCTGGGCGTCCGTCAGGAGCTGGCGCGCGGCGGGCGTCTCGGCCGTGAAATGCACGTGGACGCGGTCGCCCTCGTGCCGGATCGCCACGTCGACATTGCCGAGGGCGTCGGGAGCAAGGCGGATGCGCGTGTCGCGGATCGACGAAGCATCGCGCATCGCCTCGATCCGCTCGATCATCTGCCCGGTCCATTCCTGACGACGCATGTCGATCGGCGCGCCATCGGCGTGCGCCGGGGCGCGGACCTGCTGGTGCGGCTGGAGCCCGGCATCGAGCGGCTGCGGCGTGGCGGCAATCGCCGGCTCCTCGGCGGAACGGCGGAGCGGCGAGGGTACCTCAGGGGGCGAGAAGGCCGCGGCGATCGCCGCCACCGAGGTTAGGGCGTGTCGAGATTCGGTGCGGAGCGCCAGTGCCGCAGGCGCCGGAGCGGAGGTGGACCGCGCGTGCTGAACCGGCTCCGCAGGCGCAGGTCCCGTGACGATGGGCTGCGCAGACGACTGGACCGGCGCAACAGCATCGTTAGCCGGAACAGCCGCCGGCTGCGTCGCAGGCGTCGCGCCAGGCGCGCGTTGCTCGCCCGGGCGGGGCGGTGCCGGTGCGGCAGTCGGGATCTCGGGAAGATCGAGCGGAACGTCATCCGGAGACGGGTCGACAGGGGTCGGAACTTCGATCGTGGTGGAGGGCTCGGCGCCCCCTTCGCTCGGCTCGAGAAGCGTTCCACCGGTCGCGGTGCGCACCTCGGGCGCCGCCGTCGAGACCGCGACGCCCGCCAATGGCACGGCCAGCGGGGGCGTCTCGACCGGCAGCGGCGCCGGCACCCAGACATAGGGGAGCGCAGCCGGGTCGGGCGCTTCTTCCTCATCGGGTTCGGATCCGTCCGGCAGCCCTGCTTCGGGAGCGTCCTCGTCCTGCGCTTCCTTTTCGCCGATCACCGGCAAATCCTTGCCGGTTGCGGCAAGCGGTTGCCGCGCGGCAGATAGCGGCGTCGGGGCTGGCGTCGGGGCTGGCAGCGCAATCTTCGCGCCGGGCACCAGCAGCGCGTCGAGCGTGAGCGCGAAGGGGCTCGACTCGGTCGCCGCAGGCAGTGCGATCGGCGCGGCGCCGGGCAAGGCGACGGCGAGCGCTGGCGCAGGGCCGGTGGAAAGCTGGATCAACGTCGAAACCCCCGGTGAAGTCTTCACCGGAGACGTTCAGCAAGGATCGTGCCGATTTCTGCCTGTGGGTGGCAGCGCTTCGAGCGCGCGGAGTGCCTTGAGCGCCGCCTCGCGCTCGGCGCGGACGATCAGCTTCTCGATCGCACTCTGGTCGCGCCGCGCCTCGCGCGTGGCAGCCTGGGCCGCATCGAACCCGCGCTCGGCGACCGCGACGCGCTGCTCGGCGGCCTGCGCCGATTGGTGGAGGCGGTCGCGATAGTGCGCGGCGGCGATCAGATTGGCGGCGGACACGGGTGCGGGCGCCGGGGCGACATCGGCCGCCAGCGCCGCGATGCGCTCGCGCAGATGATGCTCCTGCTCGACGCGCTGGCGTGCGCGCAATTCGTCGGCACGGACCTGGTCGAGCTGGAGCGTGCGGACGCGGAGCAGCCGATTCAGCTTCTTCGGCTCACGCATCTCCGAAGACGCCGGTCAGCTCGGCGACGGCGGCGTCGAGCGGCACCACCTCCTCCGCACCCTGACGGATATATTCCATCACGGCCGGGTGGCATGCGATCGCCGCGTCGATCTCCGGATCGGCGCCGGGGCGATAGGCACCCATCAGCACCAGATCGCGGTTCTCCTCGTAGGTGGCGAGGTGCCTGCGCAGCACGCGCGCCGCGCGGACGTGCGCCGGCTCCGCGATGTCGGTCATCACGCGGCTGACCGAGGGACCGAGGTCGATCGCCGGATAGACACCGCGCTCGGCGAGCGCCCGGCTGAGCACGATATGGCCGTCGAGGATCGATCGCGCCGAATCGACTACCGGATCGTTGCCGTCGTCACCGTCGGCGAGCACGGTGTATATCGCCGTGATCGATCCGCCGGAGACGACATCGGTGCCCGCGCGTTCGATGAGGCTCGGCAGCATTGCGATCGCACTCGGGGGATAGCCGCGCGCCGAGGCCGGCTCGCCCAGCGCCAGCCCGATCTCGCGACCGGCGTGCGCGACGCGGGTGAGGCTGTCCATGATCAGCAGCACCTTCTTGCCCTCGGCGCGGAACGCCTCGGCAATCGCGGTGGCGCGCAACGCGCCGCGGATGCGGAGCACCGGCGAATGGTTCGCAGGCACCGCGACCACCACCGAGCGCGCGCGCGCCTCCCCGGCGACCTTGGTCTCGAGGAAATCGGCGACTTCGCGGCTGCGCTCACCGATCAGCCCGACGACGACGACATCGGCCTCTGCCGCGCGCACGATCATGCCGAGCAGGACCGACTTGCCGACGCCCGAGCCCGCCATGATGCCCACGCGCTGGCCCTGACCGATGGTGAGCAGCCCGTTGATCGCGCGCACGCCCACGTCGAGCGGCTGGAGCACCCTTCCCCGGTCGAGCGGCGACTGGAGCTTGCCGGCGAGCGGCCAGCGTCCCGCGCCGCGGATCGGGCCCAGCCCGTCGATCGGCTTGCCCGCACCGTCGACCACCCGACCGAGCAGCGCGGTGCCGACCTCGGCCTCGCCCGGCGGGCCGACCGGGCGCACCGGCGCATCGGGGAGCAGCGCGGCCGGGCCGCCGAGGTTCATCAGCAGCGTGCGCCCGCCGCGGAAGCCGATCACTTCGGCCTCGACCGGATTCGCGCCCGCGCCGATCGCGCAGATCGTGCCGACGGGAAGCGAAAGGCCGACGGCCTCCATCAGCAGCCCGTCATAGGAAGCGAGACGGCCCGAGACCCTGGGCTGCGCCACGAAGTCGCGGCAGGCGAGACCGTCGAGATACTCGGCCGAGAAGCGGTTCAGCATGGCGGGAGCGGCACCCGGTCGATCGCCTGGGCGAGCTGTTCGAGCCAGAGGTCGCGGCCGTCCTCGACGATCGTCGCCCTGCTTTCGAGCACGAAGCTGCCGCGCGCGACCTGTGCATCGGCGAGCGAAGTCACGCCCGCGGGGAGCCGGTCGGCGAGCGCCCCGGCGTCGTCGGGATGCAGCCGGAGCTGCGCGGTCTCGGCGCCCTCGGCGAGCAGGTCGACGGCGGCTTCGATGCGGCGCGACAGCAGCTCGGGCGCGACCACGGTCTCACCCACGATCTTGCGGACCAGATGGAGCACCGTCTGGCGGAGCTGCGCGGCCATCCCCTCCCGGTCGATGTGCGTGCCGGCGGCCAGCGCCTCGGCGATGCGCGCGAGCAGTGCTTCTTCCTGTCCGCGTGCGGCTTCGGCCTCCGCAAAGGCGGCGGCGCGGCCTTCCGCCACGCCGGCGGCATGGGCGACGGCCATGGGATCGACGAACGGACGGTCCGCGGGCACGACTTCGGGCGTGAAGGGGTCCCAACCCTCGGTGGGATTGGCGGCCGGGTCGGCCGGTGCAAAGTGGCGCGGCGCTGCGGGCGCCTCTCCGGCGAAGCCGCGACGGCCGATGCTGCCGGGCTCGGCCGGCGCGAAGCTGACGGGGCCGCCAAAGGCGCGGCGGATGAGCGGGTCGGCGGCGTGACGCGACGTGAAGCCGGGAGCGAATTCAGACATATTCGTCCTCGCCTCCCCCGCCCGGCATCAGCAGCGAGCCGTCCTTCACCATCGCGCGCGCCATCGTGACGATCTGCTTCTGCGCATCGAGCACCTCGGCGAGCTTCATCGGCCCGCGCGCTTCCATTTCGTCGCGGATGCCGTCGGCGGCGCGGCTCGACATGCACGACAGGAAGCGGTTGCGCACGGCCTCCTCGACGCCCTTGAGCGCCTTGACCAGCAGCTCGCCGTCGATGTTGCGGATGAGTGTCGAGAGGTTCTTGTCATCGAGCTCGAGCAGATGATCGAAGACGAACATCGCCTCCTCGATCGCGCGTGCGACTTCGCGGTCGATCTTGGCGAGCTTGGGCATCACGCGCGCCTCGGTGGACTTGCGCGCTCCCGACAGGATCTTCGCCGCCTCGCGCGTGCCGCCGAGCTGGAGCCCGGCCGGTCGCGCCGCGGTGCCGCTGCGCGCCTCGAGCATCGCGCGGAGCGTGTCGAGCGCCTCGGGCGGCACCGGCCCGAGCCTCGCGACGCGGCGCAAGATCTGCGGCTGGATCGCCTCGGGCAGATGCTCGAACACCTTGGCGGCAACGTCTGCGTCGAGATTCACGAGTAGCACCGCGGCGATCTGGGGATGCTCGCTCTCGACCATCGCGGCGATCTCTTCGGGCTCGAACCAGGCGAGCTGCTCGAGCCCGCTGGCGGCGCGCGGCGGCATGATCCGGGCGAGCACGCTGCCCGCGCGATCGGGCCCCAGCGCACGCGTCATCATCCCCTCGATCTGCGGCGCGGGATCGAAGCGCACCTGACTGCGCTCGCGCGCCTTGAACACGAAATCGTCGAGCACCTGCTCGACCTCGGCCTCGCTCACATCGGCCACGGCGAACATCGCGCGGCCGAGATCGCGGACCTCGTCGGGATCGAGCTTCTGGAGGATGGCCGCAGCCTCCTCCTCGCCCACCAGCATCATCAGCACCGCGGCGCGCTCGACGCCGCTGAAGCTCCGGATCGCGTTCATTGCGCGTCGGCCTTGATCATGTCGCGCACGGCCAGCGCGGCGCGTGCCGGATTGTCGCGCGTGAAGCCGCGGACCAGCGCCACGCGCTCGTCATAGCCGCCGCTGCGCTCGATCATGTCGATGCTGACCGCCGGGCCCGCGGGCGCCTCGCCGTCGGGACCGCCGATCGGCAGCGCGGGGCGGTGCGACGGCTCGTCGCGCTTCTTGAGCAACGCTTTCGCCAGCGGCCGGACGCCGAGCAACAACACGAGCAGCGCGATCACCAGCGCCGTGCCGTTGCGCGCGGCGAGCGGCACCCAGCCGGCCTCGTACCAGGCGGGCTCCGTCTTGCCGGCATCGGCGGCAGTGCTGAACTTGCGGCTGATCACCGTCACCTGGTCCTGCCGGTTGGCGTCGAAGCCCACCGCGGCGCGGACCAGCTGCGTGACCTGCTGGATCTCGACCTGGCCGCGCGGTTTGCCCGGCTCCTCGCGCAGCAGCACCGCAACCGAGAGACGCTTGACGTTGCCGGGCGTCGCGCGCGTGACCGAGATCTGCTTGCCGGTCTCATAGGTGCGCGTGAAGCTGTCGCTCTGCTTGGAGACCGGCGCGGCAGGAGCGGCCGGCGCCGCGGTCTGCGCGGCAGGGGCGCCGGGCGCATTGGGCGCGACGATCGTGCTGGCGGGCGGCGGCGTGTTCGAAAGTGCGCCGGGGATGCCGCCGGGCGCCTGTCCGTCCCGCGACGTGCCAGTCCAGTTGCCCTGCTCGGCGCGGACCACGGCGCCTTCCTTGTCATAGCTTTCGCGCGTCGCCTGGCTCTCGTCGAGGTCGACGTCGGCCTGGACCTCGGCGGTGAAATTGCCCGCGCCGACGAGCGGGGTCAGCAGCTGCGCGAGTTGCTGGCGGTACTTGTCCTCGACGCGACGTTGGAAATCGATGCGGGTGTCGCCCGCGGACGCGCCGCCGTTCGCCCCGGTCCTGGAGAGCAGAGCCCCCATCTGGTCGACGATCGTCACGCCTTCGGGAAGCATGCCGGGCACCGAGGAAGCGACGAGATTGACGATCGCGCGGGTCTGCGCCTCGCCCAGCACGCGGCCGGGCTGAAGCTTGACGATCACGCTCGCAGTGGGGTTCGCGCGGTCGCGCACGAACGCCGAGGCCTCGGGCGTGGCGAGGTGCACGCGCGCCTCGGCTACCGCATCGATCTCCTGGATCGAGCGGGCGAGCTCGGTCTCGCGTGCCTGGCGCAGCCGCTCGCCCTCGACCGCGCGGCTGACGCCCATCGGAAGCTGGTCGAGGATCTGGTAGCCGCCGGGCGCCGCCTTCGGCAGGTCCTGGCTGGCGAGCAGCATCCGCGCCTTGTGGTAATCCTCCTCGGCGACGGTGACCGAGCCCGATCCGTCGACGCCATTGGCGATACCGGCGCCTTCGAGCGCGCTCACGATCGCGGCCTTGTCGGCATCGCTGACGTTGGCGAACAGGATGCGCTGCGGCGGCGTGGCGATCATCGACCAGGCGAGCGCGGCGGCGCCGATCAGTCCGGCGAGGAAGAGGAAGGGCAGGCTGCGCCTGACCGCGGGCTGCTCGATCAGCCCGCTGAGCTGCCTCAGCGGATTGGCGAGGCGCTGCGGCGCAAGGGGGGCTGCATCGGTGGGTGCGAGGCTGTTGCTCATGGCTCTAGACCGGCATGCTCATGATGTCCTTGTATGCGGACAGGAGTTTGTTGCGGACCTGCAGGGTCGCTTCGAAACCGACCGAGGCCTGCTGGCGGGCGAGCATCACCTTGGCGATGTCGACCGTCTCGCCGCGCTCATAGGCTTCGGAGAGAGCGCCCGCCTGGTGCTGTGCCTGATTGACCTGCTTGAAGGCGTCCTCGAATGCCGAGGTGAAGCTCGCAGGCTTCGCCGGCGCGCCCGTGGGCGCGGCGGCGGGCGCCTGGTTGGCGCGCTGGAGCGCGGCGTTGCGCTCGAGGATCTCGGCGCGCATCGCCATGATCCGGTCGATGCCCATGGCACCGTTGACGCCGCCGACGCCGCTCATGCCGACATCGCCTGGGCAGAGATGTCCTCACCCTGCTCGCGCGCCTTGGCGAGCCGGTAGCGCAGCGTCCGCTCCGAGATGCCGAGCCGGCGCGCGGTCTCGATGCGGCTGCCGTTGCATTCGGCGAGCACTTTCCGGATCGCCTGGAATTCGTGCATCTGGACGATGTTGCTCAGGGTGCCGACGCGCTCGGCCTGGCTCTCGGGCCGGCGGTCGAAGATCAGGTGCTGGGGCTCGATCGTGTCTGCGGGCGCGAGCAGCAGCGCGCGCTGGATGACGTTCTCGAGCTCGCGGACGTTGCCCGGCCAGTCATGATCCTGGAGCACCTCGACCGCTTCGGGCGTGAGCCAGGGCAGCGTCGCGCGGGTGCCGGCGTGGCGCAGCACCATCGCGGCGGCGAGCGCGGCGATATCGCCCGGCCGCTCGGCGAGCGCGCGCGTGGCGAGCGGGAAGACCGCGAGCCGGTAGTAAAGGTCGGCGCGGAAGCGGCCGGCGGCGACTTCCTCCTGCAGGTCGCGGTTGGCGCAGGCGATCACGCGAACGTCGACCTTCTCGGGCGTCGTCCCCCCGATCGGTACGACCTCGCGCTCCTGCAGCGCGCGCAGCAGCTTGGCCTGCAGCCCGACCGGCATCTCGGCGATCTCGTCGAGCAGCAGCGTGCCGCCGTCGGCCGCACGGAAGAAGCCCTGGCCGCCCGACGAGGCGCCGGTGAAGCTCCCCTTCTGGTGGCCGAACAGCATCGCCTCGAGCATCGTCTCGGGGAGCGCGGCGCAGTTGATCGCGACGAAGGGTTTGTCGCGGCGCGACGAGCCCATGTGGATCGCCCTGGCGAGCACTTCCTTGCCGGTGCCCGTGGGACCGTTGATCAGCACGGTGATGTCCGACGCCGCGACGCGCTCGGCAAGCGCGAGCAGCGCGAGGCTCTCAGGGTCGGCGGCGACAGGCTCATAGGGCTGGCGGAGCAGTGCGCTCGCGAAGCCCGCGCCGACCGCCGCATCGTCATGACCATAGGATAACCGCGCGGGGTTGCCGTCGCGAAAAGGGACCGCGTGACGCTCGCCTTCGCCAAGCACCAAAGTGCGCGCCGGCGCCGGGGGCACTTCGCCCTGAGCCACCAGGAACAGGTCGCCGGCCTGCAGCTTGCCCTGCTCGCACGATCCGATCGTGAAGCCCTGCGCCCTGAGCGCCGATATCAGCGCGTATTTCTGCCGAAGCACAGCAGCCGACGGAACGATCGATCCCATGCCTGACCCCCCTTGTTCTGGAGGGGGTTTGCGCGATTGTTGGTTAATTCACAGTAAATCTACGTAGCGGGCCCAACTCCCGGCAAAAAATCTTCTACGCGCGCGCGAGGTCGCCAGAATTTTTTGCTTAATCGTGGCGAGAGCCGGCCGTTCCTTGGTCCGGCGGCTCCGGGCTCCCGTTCAGGGGGGACGCGGGAAGCCGGCAACCAAGGAGTTGAACATGACCGTTATCGGAACCAACACCGCAGCGCTTCGCGCCGGAAACGCGTCGAACGTCGCGAACAAGCAGCTCGGCACCGCGATGGAGCGCCTGTCGACCGGCAAGCGCATCAACAGCGCCAAGGACGACGCCGCTGGCCTCGCCATCGCTTCGACCATGACTGCGTCGATCCGCGGCATGAACCAGGCGATCCGCAACGCCAACGACGGCATCAGCCTCGCGCAGACCGCCGAAGGTGCGCTGGGCGAAGTCGCGAACATGCTGCAGCGCATCCGCGAGCTGGCCGTGCAGGCCGCCTCGGGCACCTACAGCAGCGCCGACCGCACCAACATGCAGACCGAAGTCGCCGAGCTCGGCGCGCAGATCGACGACATCATCGCCGACACCACCTTCAACGGCGTCACGCTGTTCGGCGCCTCCGACGTCACGCTCAACATCCAGACGGGCTCCAAGTCGGGCGAGCAGGTCACGCTGACGATCACCGGCCTCGACGTGTCGTCGGCCACCGGTTCGGACATCTCGACCGCCGGCGGCGCGAACACCGCGCTGACCAACGTCGATACCGCGCTCGGCGCGGTGGCCACGACCCGCGCTTCGCTGGGCGCCGGCCAGAGCCGCCTCGAGTCGGTGGTCAACAACCTGACTGCGAACGTCACCAACCTGAGCGACGCGCGCAGCCGCATCGAGGACGCCGACTTCTCGGCCGAGACCTCGGCGCTCGCCAAGGCCCAGATCCTGAGCCAGGCATCGACCGCGATGCTCGCCCAGGCCAACCAGAGCCAGCAGTCGGTTCTGTCGCTTCTCCGGTAATCGCGTGCCGGTCGGGGTGTCACCCCCCTGACAGGCATCGCGGCCGGTCAACCCCTCGATGTATGAGGGGGCGCACGGGGAGCCCCGGCGGTCCATGTGACCGTCGGGGTTTTCCTTTTCCGCGCGCGGCACAGTCGCGCCACAGGATGGCTGGTAGCGCTACCACAAATACGTTAGGCTCCCCCTCAAACAAGAGTTGGGGAGAGGTGCCAAGTGAAGAAGAAGCTGTCGATCGCCCTTGCGCTGCTCGCGTTCGCCGCCTGGACGCCGCAGGCGCTGTCGCAGACCGCCGCGCCCGATGCGCCCGCCACTCTGCACGACGCGTCGGCCACGCCCGAGCAGCGCGCCCGCGACCTGATCGCGCGCATGACGCTGGAGGAGAAGGCGCACCAGCTCGGCCACACCGCGCCGGCAATCCCGCGGCTGGGCGTGCCGGCCTACAACTGGTGGAACGAGGGGCTCCACGGCGTCGCCCGCGCGGGCATCGCGACGGTGTTCCCGCAGGCGATCGGCATGGCCGCGTCGTGGGACCAGCCGCGGATGCACAAGGTCGCCGACACGATCGCCACCGAATTCCGCGCCAAGTTCGTCGACCGGCGCCACCCCGACGGCGGCAGCGACTTCTATCGCGGGCTCACCGTATGGTCGCCCAACATCAACATCTTCCGCGATCCGCGCTGGGGCCGCGGGCAGGAGACCTATGGCGAGGATCCGCACCTCACCGGCCGTCTCGGCGTCGCCTTCATCAACGGCCTGCAGGGCAACGACTCCAGCTTCCTCAAGACGGTGGCCACCGCCAAGCATTTCGCGGTCCATTCGGGCCCCGAGAGCAATCGCCACCGCGAGGACGTCTATCCCTCGGCCTATGACCTCGAGGACACCTATCTCCCCGCCTTCCGCAACGCGGTGACCGAGGCCAAGGTCGAATCGGTCATGTGCGTCTACAACGCCGTCTATGGCGTGCCCGGCTGCGCCAGCCCGCTGCTGATGGAACAGTATCTGCGCCAGGCCTGGGGCTTCCACGGCTATGTCGTGTCGGACTGCGGCGCCGCGGCGAACATCTATCGCGAGGATTCGCTCCATTATGCCAAGAACGCCCCGCAGGGCGTGGCGCTGGGCTTCAAGGCCGGCATGGACCTGATCTGCGGCGACTATCGCAACAACATGACCACCGAGCCCGAGAACATCGTGACCGCGGTCAACACAGGACTGCTGCCCCAGGCGGTGGTCGATCGCTCGCTCCAGCGGCTGTTCGAGGCGCGCTTCCGTCT
>DATLJJ010000126.1:0-2239 GCA_035538975.1 Sphingomonas sp.
TCGTGGAGACGGCGTGCTTGTAGACGAGCTGCGCCATGCCTTCGCGCTGAAGCAGCATGCAGAACAGGTCGAACGCGGCGATCTGGCCCTGGAGCATGACGCCGTTCACCAGGAACATCGTCACATTCTCCTGCTGGCGACGCACTGCGTTCAGGAAAATCTCCTGCAATACCGGATTCTTGGCCTGATATTCTCCCACTGCTTCGAGAAGCTGGGTGAGATCCACCGGTCCCGACGGCATGATCGTGGAGATGGCGTGCTTGTAGATGAGCTGCGACTGCCCGTCGCGGCGCAGCAGCACCGAGAAATTGTCGAACCAGGTAACGATGCCCTGCAGCTTCACGCCCTTAACCAGGAACATCGTGACCGGCACCTTGGAGCGCCGGAGGGAGTTGAGGAACAGGTCCTGAAGCGAAGTCTGCTTCTCTGCCATGCCATTGTCCTTCTATTCTTGGCGGGATCCTGTCCCGCGTCGCGCCGCTTTCCCGGCGTCGGATTACCACGCCACCTTGGCGCGGATCGGCTCCATATTAGGTTTTCCGTACCTGCGCGTCCAACCTATTCCTCGCGCGTGTCGGTGATGCCGAGCAGCTTGAGCTTGCGGTGAAGAGCCGAGCGCTCCATCCCGATGAAGGTCGCCGTACGCGAGATATTGCCCGAGAAGCGGCGGATCTGGACGCGCAAATATTCGCGCTCGAAGGTCTCGCGCGCTTCCTTGAGCGGCGCGCCCATGATCGCATTGGCGCCCATGCCGTTGCCCAGCTCGCCCTGCGGACCCAGCACCTCGGGCGGCAGCAGGTCGATGTCGATGCGGCCGATCCGGTCACCGGGGGCGAGGATCACGGTACGCTCGACCACGTTGCGGAGCTGGCGGACGTTGCCGGGCCATTCGTAGCTCTGGAGCGCCACCATCGCGTCGGGCGCGACTTCCGGCGTCGGGACGCGCCGCTCACTCGCATAGTGCGCCACGAAATGCTCGACCAGGACCGGAATGTCCTCGCGCCGATCGGTGAGCGGGGGAATGCTCACCGGCACCACGTTGAGCCGGTAATAAAGGTCTTCACGGAATCGGCTGGCAGCGATCTCGGCCTGAAGGTCGCGAGCGGTGGCCGAGACGACGCGCACGTCCACCTTGACCATGCGCGTGCCGCCGACGCGGCTGAAGCTCTGGTCGGTCAGCACGCGCAGGATGCGCGCCTGGGTGGCGACGGGCATGTCCGCGATCTCGTCGAGGAACAGCGTGCCGCCGTGCGCCTGTTCGAGCAGGCCGGGGCGGACGAGGTCGCCACCCTCCTCGACGCCGAACAGTTCCTCCTCGACGCGTTCGGGAGTCATGCGCGCGGCACTGACGATCACGAAGGGCGCGGTCGCGCGCTGGCTCCAGCCATGGAGCAGCCGCGCGGCGATTTCCTTGCCCACGCCGGGCCCGCCGGTGATCAGCACGCGGCTGCCGGTGGAGGCGACACGCTTGAGCGTCGCGCGCACCGAGTTGATCGCGCCCGAGGTGCCGGTGAGATCGGTCTCACGGCCTGCGGAGGCGCGCAGCGACGCCACTTCGCGACGCAGCAGCTCGGTCTCGGTCGCGCGCTCGACGAGGAGCAGCAGCCGCTCGGCCTCGAAGGGCTTTTCGATGAAGTCCGAAGCCCCGCGGCGGATCGCAGCGACGGCGGTATCGAGATTGCCGTGGCCCGAGATCACCAGCACGGGAAGCGAGGGATCGCGCCGCTTGATCTCGTCGAGCAGTTCGAGCCCGTCGAGCCGCGAGCCCTGGAGCCACACATCGAGCAGCACCAGGCTGGGCCGGCGTTCGGCGATCGCCTCGAGCGCGGAATCGCTGTCGGCGGCGCCACGCGTCGAATATCCCTCGTCCTCGAGCACGCCCGCCACCAGTTCGCGGATGTCACGTTCGTCATCGACTACGAGGATATCGAGGCTCATTTCTTGCTTCCGGTTCGTGTCAGCGCCGCGGGTCGCGGCTCGTCTTCGGGTTGGCTGTCGCGCGCGGCGAGCGGGGCGAGTTGCTCCGCGTCGAAGCAGATGGTGACGATCGTCCCGCCGCCCGGCCGATCCGAGAAGCCGATCGTGCCGAAATGCTCCTCGACGATCTTCTTTACGATCGCGAGGCCGAGCCCGGTGCCGCGGCTGCGCGTGGTCATATAGGGTTCGACGATCCGGTCGCGCTCGACGGGAAGACCGATGCCGTTGTCCTCGACGATCACGTGAACGCGCCGCGGGTCTT
>DATLJJ010000127.1:0-13856 GCA_035538975.1 Sphingomonas sp.
AAGGGGGCATCCGCACCATCGCCATCGCCACCGAGACCGCCCCTGCCCTGTTCGGGCTTGGCGACTATGCCGGCTGCCCTCGACTGGCGGCGCTCACCTGGGGCGCAGAGGACAGCGCGACGGCGCTGGGCGCGATCGACAACCGCGACGAGAGCGGCGAGTACGACTTCCCCTACCAGCTCTTCCGTGCGCTCTGCCTTGCCGGCGCTGCCGCGGCGCAGGTGACGCCGATCGAGACGATCCACGGCGATTTCGGCAATCTGGTGGGGCTGGAGAAAGTGGCGACGCGTGCCCGGCGCGCGGGCTTCCGCGGAATGATGGCGATCCATCCGGATCAGGTGCCGGTGATCAACCGCGCCTTCTCCCCGAGCGAGACCGAGATCGCGCAGGCCGAGCGGGTCGTTGCCGCCTTTGCGGCCAACCCGGGCGCGGGCACGATCGGGCTGGACGGCGCGATGCTCGACATGCCCCATCTGAAGCGTGCGCAGGCCTTGCTCGCTTTGCGCCACCTTGACGCAAGTTAGTTGATTCACAGCAGGTTGCGGCTAGGGTTTGGAACCTAGTCGACGCCCCGGGGGCCAGTACTCGATGATCGAAGCGCAGGCGGCAGACGAAACCCTTCCTGTTGGAGAGGACGAGTTCCGGCTGATCGCCGATAGCGCCCCCGTCGCAGTGTGGGTCACCCGGCTCGATCGCACCCGCAGCTTCGTCAACCGCGCCTATGTCGAGTTCCTCGACATTCCCTACGACGAGGCGCTCCGCTTCGACTGGCGGCAGATCATCCACCCCGACGACGCGGCGCGGATAATCGCGGAATCGATCGCCGGCGAGACGAGCCTCCAGACCTTCGAGCTCGAGGGGCGGTATCGCCGGGCCGACGGGCAGTGGCGCTGGCTCCACTCGACCTCGGCACCGCGACACGACGCGCGGGGCCGGCACTCGGGCTTCATCGGCGTGGCGCACGACGTCACAGAGGCCAAGGAGGCCGAACTTTCGCTGCGCGAGCGCGAAGCGCAGCTCTCCGCTTTCATCAACCAGGCGACGGCCGGTTTCGGCCAGGTCGACCTCGATGGCCGCTTCACGCTCGTCAACGACCGCTTCTGCGAGATCGCGGGCTGGAGCCGCGAAGAGCTCATGAACAAGCGGATGCAGGATATCACGCACCCAGACGATCTGGGCGCCAACATTCCGCTGTTCGACCGCGCGGTGCAGGACGGCACGCCTTACACGCACGAGAAGCGCTATATCCGGAAGGATGGCAGCATCGTCTGGGTCAACAATTCGGTTTCGGTGATCCGACGGCCCGATGGCGAGCCCTTCGGCGTGCTCGCCGTGACGCTCGACGTGACGCAGCGCCGCGAGGCGGAGGCACGGCTGCGCAAGAGCGAGGAATCGCTGCGGCTCGCGACCGAAAGTGCGGGCATGGCGAGCTGGGAGCTCGATCTCGCGACGATGACCGGCCACTGGTCTCCCAACCGTTTCGACCTGCTCGGGCTCGAACGTCGGCCCGATTGCCGCGGGAGCTTCGAGGACTGGCTCGACCGCGTCCATCCGCAGGACAGGGAACTCGTGCACGAGGCGGCGGTGCGTTGTTTCGAACAGGGCATCCCCTACACGATCGAGTATCGCATCCTGCGCGGCGACACCGGCGAGGAGCGCTGGCTCCAGAGCCACGGGCGGCGGATCGATTACGACGACCGGCGGCCGAGCCGCTTCGTCGGAGTGTCGTTCGACATCACGGCCCGCAAGCGCGCCGAGGATGACCTGCGCGCGAGCGAGACGCGCTATCGTTCGATCTTCGAACAGGCGAACGACTTCCTGATCACGACCACCATTGATCAGGTGATCACTTCGGTGAATCCGGCCGTGCTCGCTGCGCTCGGCTATCGCGAGGAGGAAGTCGTCGGGCGGCACGTCCGCGAGTTCATGGACGCCGGCCAGTACGAAATCAGCCGCGCGGCATTGCAGCAAAAGCTGGCCGAGGGCGGTACGACCCGCATGACGCTGTGCGTGCGGGCAAGGGATGGGCGCGAGTTGATCTGGGAAATCAACTCCTGGCTGAGCGTGGACGAGCACGGCCGACCCCAGGCGCTCCACGCCATCGGCCGCGACATGACCGAGGCCAAGCGCGCCGAGGCGCACCTGCGGCTGCTGATCGACGAGCTCAACCACCGCGTGAAGAACATGCTCGCGATCGTCCAGGGCATCGCACAGCAGAGCTTCAAGGGCGAAGTCGATCCCGTCGTGGCGCGGCGTGCCTTCGAAGGACGGCTGGCGGCGCTCTCCAATGCGCACAATCTGCTGACACGCGAGCATTGGGGCGCGGTGTCGATGACGCAGATCATCGAGGATGCCGTCGCGCCGCATGGTGGCGACAGCGGCCGCTTCGAACTGGAGGGCCCCGACCTCTCGATCCAGCCCAAGACCGCGATCAGCCTGGCGCTGGCGATCCACGAGCTGGCCACCAACGCCGTCAAACACGGCGCGCTCTCGCGGCCCGAGGGGCGCGTGCGGATCCACTGGACGCGCGGCGGCACCGACGGCGCGTCGCGGCTCGCGCTGGCATGGGAAGAGCGCGGCGGGCCCGAGGTCCATGCGCCGAGCCGGCGCGGGTTCGGCACACGCATGATCGAGCGCGGGCTGGCCGCCGAGCTCGGCGGGACGGTCAAGATCGACTTCCGGCGCGAGGGGCTGGTCTGCACGGTCGAAGCACCGCTGCCGGAGGGCGCCTGATGACCATGATCGCCGGCAAGCGCGTGCTCGTGATCGAGGACGAACCGATCGTCGCGATGGCGCTGGAGGATATGCTGGAAGCGCTCGGCTGCACGATCGTCGGCCCTGCCACACGGCTGGCGGAGGGTGTCGACATGGCGGAAAGCGAGGCGCTCGACGCGGCGATCCTCGACATCAACCTGATGGGCGAGTCCAGCACCCCGATCGCCGATGTACTACGGCTGCGCGACGTGCCCTTCGCCTTCGCCAGTGGCTATGGAACCGTCCCCGAGGGCTATGACGAGGCCCCGCTGATCGAGAAGCCCTATCGCGAGCAGGACGTTGCGGCTGTGCTCGAGGTACTGCTGCGGCCGGGACTGGTCAGCCGCGACTGAAGGACCAGCGGCTGGGGCCGCTCGCGAGCTGCAGCTTCTGCGCCTGAAGTGTCAACGCGTAGCGCTCGGTGGCCGTTGCAATCGCGCCGCTCCCCTGCTTGCCGCACGACGAACGCCAGCTTTCCGTGCCCCCGCTGATTGCGAAGAGCAGCTGCCCGGCCTCCACCCGAACACTCCCCTGCTTCTTCTGCGTCGTGGTGCGCGTGCAGCCTCCGTCCTCCGCGTGGCGGCGCGTGATCGTCCAGTCGAAGCGGCCGTCCTGTGCGATCACGAGCGTCATCGAGCGCGCCACGTTCATAGGTACAGGCTCGGTCACGATCGCAGTGCGGGTCATCGAGCCATAGCCCACCGATCCGCCAAGGCTGGTGCCGGCGCCGACGCCAACGTTGGGCTGCAACTTGATCCGGGACACGAGCACCAGCTCCTTGCCCTGGCTCGCCTGCGACCATTGACCGACGAGGGGCGCGGGCACCGCCGCGCCGCTCGCCACGGCAAGCCAGCTCGTCGCCGCAGCGGCAAGCGCGAATCCAGTCATGTGCAACACGGGCAGCTCTCCTTCACAGGCGCGGCCCTAAGCGGCCCGCCTGTGAAGGCGCAGCGATGCTGCGACGGATCCCGACTTTCCGGCGTCGAACGCCGCCCGTCGTTCAACGAAGCTTGCGTCCCTCAGCGTCCCAGACCTCGACATTGCCGAGCTTGAGCGCGCGGACCTTAGCCTCGATCTTGGAGAGGTCACCCACCACCACCCAGGTCATCGCATCGGGATGGAGCAGCTGCGCGCTCCGGGTGATCGTGTCGGGGCTGAGCGCCGCGTACTTCTCCGGCAGCGTCGTGACCCATGAATAGGGCCGCGCGAAGCGGTTGACGTACTGGAGATAGCCGACCGTCGCCTGGTTGGTCTCGAACCGACCGGGAATTCCCAGCACCTCGCCCTTGATCAGCAGATCGAGCTCCTGCCGGGTCGCGGGCCTGGCGGCGCGGATACCGCGGATCTCCTTGTCGATTTCCCCCAGCGCTTCGGCGGTCTTGTCGGTCTGCACACTCGTCGCCACGCCGAACACCTGCGGACCGCGCGCCTCGGCGACATAGGAGTTGGCGCCATAGGTCCATCCCTTGTCCTCGCGCAGGTTCATGTTGAGCCTCGCAGTGAAGGCGCCGCCCAGCACGTCGTACATCGCCCCGATCTCGAAATTACGCGGATCGGTGCCATCAGGCATCGTCTGGCCGACACGGATCACCGACTGGATCGCGCCCGGCTTGTCGACCAGTACGACGCGCGGAGCGGTCGCTTCCGCCACGGCCTCGACGCTCTTGGTCCCCTTGGCGTGCGCGGGTGCCTTCCAGCTGCCGAAGGACTTTTCGAGCGCCGCGGCGAGTGTCGCGAGGTCGGTCCCGCCCGCTGCGTAGATCACGGCATTGTCCGGCCGGATCCAGCTATCGTGGAAAGCGACGACGTCGTCCCGGGTGATCGACTTCAACGCCTCGGCCCGGCCCTCGAGCGGCACGCCATAGGCGTGCTTCGCGCCATAGATCAGATTGGTGAAGGTGCGCTGCGCGATTTCGCCGGGCTCGGCCAGCGATTGGGAAAGGCCCGAAAGGTGCAGTGCCCTGTCACGCTCCAGATCGGCGGAGCGGAACGCCGGATTGCGGATATAATCGGCCCAGAGCGCCACCGTTTCGGGGAGCGAGCGGGTCATCGCCGAAGCCATGAAGTTGGTCGTATCGACGTCCGACGTGGCGTACATGCGCACCCCCAGCAGTGCCTCGCGCTCGGCGAGCTGCTGGCTGGTGAGCGTGGCCGTGCCTTCTTCCATCAGGCCCAGCGTGAAACCGCCCAGTCCGGGCTTCATGTGCTGCTCCGCAGCCTGGCCCGCGTCAAATACCATCGTCATGTCGACGGTCGGCGTGCCGGGACGCTCGGCCAGCACCACGCGGATGCCGTTGGAGAGCTTCGTCTCACGCAGTTCGGGGAGCTTGAGCGCAGGCGATGGTCCGGCAGGCGGCAGCTGGGTGCGATCGGCGCCGTCGGCGACTGCCTTGTGCTCGCCGAAGGGCAGCACGGTAAGCTTGTAGTTGGGCCTGGTGAGCCAGGTGCTCGCGATGCCGCGCACCTCGGCGCCGGTCAGCGCCTGGAACTTCTTCTCGCTCACGGCATGTTGGCCGGGATTGCCGGAGAAGATCGCACCGTCGGACAGCGCCATCGCCTTGACGTAGATCGACTCCATCGCGCGCGCGTTGTCGGCATAGGCGCTGGCCTTGACGCGCTCGAGCTCGGCCGTCGTCGGCCCCTTGGCGACGAACTCGTCGAGCACCTGCTTCACCGCCGCTTCGACTGCGGCGCGATCGACGCCGGGCTTGAGGCGCAGATCGACGGAGAAGATGCCGGCGATCGCATGGGCGGAGTAGCTGGCCGAGGCGTAGGTCGCGAGCTGCTTCTCCTCGACGAGAACCCGGTAAAGCCTCGAGGTCTTGCCGCGGCCCAGCGCCTGCGAGGCGAGTTGCAGCGCCGCAGATTCGGGTGTGTCGCGGCCGGGAACCGCCCAGTTCCACGCGACCGCCGTCTGCGGGACCGTGTCCTGCATCACTTCGCTCTTGCTGCTGTCGAGTACCGGTACCCATGATGTGGTGCGGCTGACGGGCTGACCGGCCGGCACGCTGCCGAAATATTTGTTCATCAGCGTCTTCGCCTGCTCCACCGTGACGTCGCCGGAGAGCGTGACCACGGCGTTGGTGGCGCCGTAATATTGCGCGAACCAGCCCTTCACGTCGTCGAGCGAGGCGGCGTCGAGATCCTCCATCGAGCCGATCGTCGGGTGATGATAGGGATGGCCGGCAGGGAAGATCGCGGCGTATTCGCGCTGGTCCATCAGCGCATAGGGCATGTTCTCGCGCGTACGCTTCTCGTTCTGGACGACCTTGCGCTGCTCATCGAGTTTGGCCTGGCTGATCGCGCCGGTGAGATAGCCCATGCGATCGGATTCGAGCCACAGCACGCGCTCGAGCCCGCCGGTGGGGACGATCTCGTAGTAATAGGTCTGGTCGAGCGAAGTGGCGCCGTTGACGCCCGAGACGCCAACCTCCTGCAGCGGCGGCATATATTCCTTGTCGTGATGCTCCGAACCGTTGAACATTAAATGCTCGAACAGATGCGCGAAACCGGTCTTGCGGTCCGGCTCGTTCATCGAGCCGACGTGGTACCAGACCGCCACCGCGACCTTGGGGGTCTTGTGGTCCTCATGGACGACGACGCGCAGGCCATTGGGAAGCGTGAACTGCTGATACGGAACCAGCTCCTGCGCGGTGGCGGGCAGCGCCGCGGCAATGGCGAGCGTCGCCGCCGCGAAGAGCAACTTCTTGGGCTTCATCGGGATATCCTCGAGCAAAAAGAGCCGGCTCCCAGCGCACGGGGGAGCCGGCTGGAGCGTACGGTCTTCAGAAGATCGCGGCGGCGCCGATCTTGAACTTGCGGCCACCGAGATAGGTGGCGCGGGTGTAGGTGCCGGCGATGAGCTGCTGGACATCGGGCGTCCGGGTGCCCTTGAGCAGATCCGAACCTTCGACATAGATCCGGAATTTCCGGGCCTTGTCGATGTAGTACTCGCCGCGCAGGTCGAGCGTCTGAACGTCGTGATTGTAGACCGAAAGCCCACGTGGGACGAAATTGTCCAGCGTCTTCGACTGGAAGCTATAGGCCAGCGTGCCGTCGAACCCATATTTCTGGTAGGTCACCGCGAGGGTGCCAGAATGCTTGGACTGCTGATTGAAGGGCAGGCCCGAGAATTCATAGATATTGTCCTGCCCCGCCGGGGCATAGGCCCAGCTATACTGCTGCCAACGGCTGCTCTTGGTGTAGGTATAGTTGGCGATCACGCCCAGACCGCCCAGCGCGCCCGGCAGGAAGTCGAACTGCCGCTCGAACCGCCCCTCGACGCCCCAGATCGTGGCCGGGTGCGGGCTGTTGATCGGCGAGCCGCCGTTGATGAAATAGTTCTCCGGATGCGCCGGATCGAAATAGGGCAAGCCCTGGAAATAGGGGCTGTCGGGCAGCGTGAGGTTCGCCAGATTGGCCGGCCCGTTGGTCTGGTTGGCTTGCAGCAGATTATTGATCCGCTTGTAGAATCCGCCCAGCTTGATGATGCCGATCTTGTGGTAGTATTCGGCGCTCAGGTCGAAATTATGCGTCGTCGCCTGCTTCAGGTTCGGGTTGCCCGAATTGATTTGCAGGATCGGCTGCACGCCGTTCGGCCCGGGGATCGGGATGTTAATGAAGCTAATCCGGGTCTCCCGGGACAGATTGGCGATCTGCGGGCGGGCGACCGAGAGGAAATAGCCGCCGCGGAAGATCAGATTGTCGCTCTGGCGAAAGTTGAACAGGACGCGCGGCAGGAAGTCCTCGGACGTGGCCCTCTCGGTCACCAGCCTGGTGAACTGGTTCTGGAAGATCATGTCGTTGCCGAAGCCACCGCCGTTCTCCGGCAGGATCGGCCCGATATAAGTCGGGAAGCTGAGGTTCGAGGCCGACAGGTCGGTGCGGTTGTAGCGCACGCCGCCGATGATCTCGAGTTTGCCGAACTCCAGCCTGCTCTGGATATAGGCCGCGTAATTGTCCTCGCGCGTTCCCTGCTTGTCCTGGCCGATGGCTGGCGGGAGCGGCGACAGGACCACCTGCGGATAATCGCCCAGATTGTCGAGGAAGCCGATCAGCGTCGCCTCGCTCATCGCGGTGAAGTTGGCGCCGGTGACGCCCACCCGGGTAAGATCAGTGGGCGTGAAGGGCAGACCGAGTGCTGCGATCGACGCGTTTCCGGCGAACTGGGTGCGGGCAAGATCGTGCTTGAACTCGGCGCGTTCGAAGCGCGCACCGGCCTGGACGTAGGACAGGAAGCCCCAATCCATGTCCCAGCGCAGGCTGACTTCACCGGTGTAGCGGTCGTTGCTGCCGGTGGTGGAGTCGATCCCGCCCGTACCGTTCTGGACGGTGTAGAGTGAGGAATCGTTGATCAACGCCCAGCCGGCCGTGCTCAGCAGCGGGATCGGAATCCCCGAGCCGCTGCGCCGGGCGAACGGCGTGACGATGTAGCCGAGCGAAGCGTCCGTCGCCTCGGGCTGGAAATAGGCAGCAGTCGCGTCGATGCCTGCGACGCGCAGATCGAGCACGGTGTTCCGCCCGTGCTTCTCGCTGCCATGGGCATAGCCCGCGAGATAGGTGAAGGTCAGCTTGCCCGCGGTGCTCTTGCCGGAGAAGCTGTAGGTGTCGGTGATCGTCTTGGCATCCGGATCGTAGCCATATGCCTGCTCGCGCGCCAGGGCCGCGTTGCCCGGCGTCAGATCGAGATGCAGCGCCGAGACCGCCTCACCGCCGGGCACGTCCGAATATTTGCTGGAAGCGGTGAAGATGTCGGTCATCGCATAGGAAGTGCGATTGGTTTCGGCGTGCTGGAAGTCGAACTTCCAATTGGTGTGATTGCCGATATTCCATTCCGCCGAGACCGTCGCCGCCAGGGTCGACTGCTTCACGTGATTGAAGCTCGTCTCGAGCTGCGTGACATAGGCACCGTCATCGCCCGGCACGAACGGAAAGGTGGCATGCGGATCGACTGCGTCCGGAGCCGTCAACGTCGGGGTGCCATCGGCGGCATTCGGCAGGAACGCGCCGAACTTGGTCACCGTGTTGTAGCCGATGTTGCGCACCGAGTTGCGGCGGTACTGGACCGAAGCGCTGAGGCCGAAATTGTCCTGCGCGCCGAAGCGTCCGGCAACGGTGCCGGAGACAAGAAAGTCCTTGCTGAAGTCCTTGCCGCTCAGCCCGCCTTCCACCTGAAGGCTGGCATAGCGATGGGGGCGGTTCAGCGGAGACAACGTCTCGATCTCGATCAGACCGCCGGTACCGGCGCTATCCTGGCTGGGCAGCAGGCTCTTGCTGATCGTGATCTTGCCCACCGAGTCCGCGAGCAGGTTGCTGAGGTCCGCCGAGCGGCCGGTGCCGTTGCCCACCGGCAGCTGCAGGCCGTTGAGCTTGACGTTGTTCATGTCCGGATCGAGCCCGCGCACGATCACGTTGGTGCCGTCGCCCGTCACCGTGTCGCGCTGGAACGAAACGCCGGACGTGCGGCGCAACGCGTCGGAAAAGGTGGTTCCGGTGAAATTGCCCAGGTCGTCGGCGGAGACGACTTCGGTGTTGTTCTCGGCCGCACGCTGCAGGTTCAGCGCGTTGGCGCGGGCACTGCGTGTGCCGTAGACGACGATCGGTACGCCCGCTTCAGATCCTTCGTTCAGCGCCAGGACGACGGCGGTATCGTTTCCCGATCCCACCCGGACCGGCTGGTTGTGCGTCTCGAACCCCAGAAAGGAGATTTCGAGCGTGTACTGACCAGCCGCTACGCTAGGGAAGCGAAAGTCGCCGTTGTCGTCCGCGGTGGCGGTGTCACCCGTCTCGACGATACGGACCAGCGCGCCGCCGAGGGCGCGGCCGCCCTCTTCCCGCGTCAGATGGCCCGAGATCGAGCCGGTGCCGCGTTCGGCCGGCGCCTCCTGAGCGCGGCTCACCACGAACGATCCCCCGCTCGTTACCGAGAGGACGAGGCCCGAGCCCCGCAGCAGCGTCTGGTAGGCGCCGCGGGCCTCATATTCGCCATGGAGTGCAGGCGCGCTCCGGCCCTGGACCGCGTCGGGTGAAAAAACGACGTTCGAGCCGGTCCGCTCGGCCACCGCGCGCAACGACTTGTCCAGCGACTGCGCCGGGAGATCGAAGGAATAGCGCACCTGGGCGTGCGCGAACGGCACCACGAAGACGCAGGCAGCAGTTGCAGAAAGTGCGTAAAGCGTAGATTTTGCGACCATCGATCCCCCTCTGGGGACCGCATCCGTGCCGTCCCTCAGCCTCGTAGACGATGCTGCGCCGCAAAACCGACACGGGCGAGTAACAAAAATTTCATCGCAGACTAGCTCAGCGCACGATCCGAAGCTCGTCGCCGCTTCGCACGACACGAAGACCATGCAACGCCGCGACCGCCTGCGCGAATTCGGCAGTGTCGTTGGTCGCGAAAACGCCCGACACGCGCATGGATGCGAGCCGTGGGTCCTCGATCAGGATGTGCGTCCCCCCGTAGCGGTTCATCTCCGCCACGGCGGCCGCCAGCGGCGTGTCGCTGAAGACCGCCTGTCCCCGCCGCCACGACGTCACGGTGTCGATCGCGGGACGGTCGATGGTGGCAGGGCGCCCCCGGCCGGCGGTGAGCCGCTCGCCGGGAGTGAGCAGCGTCGGCTTGATTGCCTCGCCGCGTCCGCCGGCGCGAAGGTCGGAAACCGATACCTTGCCGGTGACCAGCGTCACCACCACGCCTTCGCGCATGTAGCGGACGGCGAAGCTGGTTCCGAGGGCGCGTATCTGCTTGTCGCCGGCTTCGACGATGAACGGCCGCACGCGATTCGGTGCCACTTCGAAAAAGGCCTCGCCGCGATCCAGCCGGATGCGCCGCACGTCGGGAGCATAGCGCACCTCGACCCTGGTGTCGGTATTGAGCGCGATGCGGCTCCCGTCGTCGAGCGTGGCAACGGTCTGTTCGCCCGGACGGGCCAAATATGCGTCGGGCGCACGCAGCATCCACCAGAGCGCGCCGACGCCGAGCAGAAGGAGAATGGAGGCGGCAAGTGCCAGCACCCGCTGTTCGCGCAGAGGCCTGTGCCGCTGCGGTGCCGCGGCGAAGCCGCTGCTGGCCGCCGCGCCGGGGAGGATCGACCAAATCTCGTTCGCCCGCTCGAACGCGGCTTCGTGCTCGGGATCGGCCAGGAGCCATGTGCGCAGCGCGGCCTCGCTCGCCTCGGTGCGGGCGGGAGACTGAAGGCGCGCCACCCACGCGGCGGCTTCTGCGTCCGCGGTTCGGCTCGGGCGGGTCACCATTCCGCCATCCATTGCATCAGCTGGAGCGTCGCACGCGCGACCTGCTTCTCGACCGCGGCGACCGACATCCCTTCGGATGCGGCGATCTCGGCATAGGAAAGTCCGTCGAGGCGGCGCTTGAGCAGGATGCGACGCGTGCGCTCGGGGAGCTGCGCCAGCCCCGCCCCCGCATGCCGCAGCCGCGCCTGCTGCTCGACCACCTCGGCGGGATCGGGCGTCATGTCGGCGATGGCATGGATGTCCGCCGCTTCGACGAAGGGCGAGCGCGCACGGCGCCTGCTCCGGTCGATCGAGAGGTTGACCGCCGCCGTCACGAGCAGCGCCTCGCGCGAACGCGCTGCGTGGCCGCGCTCATATTGCTCGATCTTCAGGAAAGCGTCCTGCACCAACTCGTCTGCATCCTCTTCGGAGACTCCGCGCCGGAGCACTGCCCGTCTGGCTTTGGCCAGCATCTCAGCAAGGCTCGGCATTGCGGTCCGGGTCTCCTTCACTCCCTAGACGAACTGGGACGCCGGAGCCGACATTTGCAAGATACGATTGTTGGGGCGCGGCGCTAGCCTGCCTTGTGCTCCCGCTCCGTGGCGGCGAATTCGGCGACAATGTCGGGGAAGTCGTCGGTGTCCACTTCGGCGAGCGGGTCTTCCTCGCCGGTCATGGGAATTCCGTCGGGTTCGGACCCGGCGAAGACGTCGACGCGCCCTTCCCGTTCAGGCGATTGCTGCCTGTCGCGAGCAAGGGCGAGCCGCTCGTCGGGGTGGCGTTCGTTGCCGGGTGTCTCGCTCATCTGGTCGCCTCGCGTGCTGTACCATTCGAACGAGCCGCCCGACGCTGCGTTCCGGCCGAAATCAGCCGCCGTTCGATGAAGTGCTGGCCTTCCTGGCGCTGTCATACGCCTTGATCACACGCGCCGGGCCTGCGCTGAACCAGCTGTAGCCATTGCGGCGCTCGAGGCTGATCTCGTTGACGTCGTCGTGGATCGAGCGGTCGCGGTCGCCGAAGATCGGGCGCATCGTATTGATGTCATAGAAGCGTGCCCAGATCGGCCCTGCACCGGGGCGCGACACCAGCCGCCTGCCCTCGGCCGGCGTCGTCGAGGTCCATGCGACGTCGCGGAGCGCAACGCTGCGGAGCCATGCCACGCCCGCGTCGATCGCGGCTTCGACCTTGGGCGAGCGCTCCGGCAGCCGCATCAGCAGTGCAAGCAGCGACGCGCTCTCGTTACTGGAGAGCGACACCGGCTCGAAGTTGCGCGCGCCCGCCGGCGCGAGCGTCAGCACGTCGTGCTGCTGGCCCCAGCCAGTGCGCTTGCCGTCCACGACGACCTGCGTCGCCAGGATCACCTCCACGCCGCGCGCGACCGCGGCCCTGGCCTCGGCAGCAAGCGCAGCGGGCACGAAGGCATAATCGCCCTGTCGCCGCGACACGTCGAGCAACAGTCCGATCACATCCGCCATCGCATCGTCGTTGAAGGTGATCGCGTCGTGATAGCCGCCCTCGATCGGATAGATCTGCGGCCAGCCGCCGTTGGGATATTGCGCATCGAGCAGATAGCGCACTCCGCGCACGAAGGCCGCGCGATAGGCCTCGCCCGGCGCGCCGGATCGCGCCTGCTGCACGCGCGCGAGGAAGCGCATCTCCGTGGTCGTCGCGCCATTGTCGATCGTGCCGACATAGACCCAACTGGCGTCGCGAGCCTGGATGTCGCCCTTGGCCATCGGCGGTAGATGCTCGACGATCACGAAGCTCTGGCCGGGCACGCGCGACGGGCCGCTGCGGTCCTGGTTCTTGCCCCAGCCGCCGCTGGGGGTCTGAAAGCTCACGATATTGTCGGCGACACCACGAGCCTCGTCGCCTGCATACCACGCCGCGTCCTTGTCGAGCGGCATGGTCCCGCCGCGCGCTTCGGGCGGAGTGGCGGGGATCGCCCCCTTCAGCTTCGCGCGCTCTGCGAGCAGCGTCGCACGGTCCTTTTGCATATGCGCGCGCGAGCGGGAGAGATATGCCGTCCACGCCGGCTGCTGCGCCTGCGGCAGCCCCGCGATCCGCGCCTCGTCGAGCGGCACCGCAGGAGTCATGTGCCCGATCACTCCGGCCATGGCTGTCGCGCCCAGCGGGGCCGCGAGTACCAGAGCAAGCGCGGTCATGCGGATCGTCATTATCTTTCCCCTCCTTCGCCGGCGAGCCAGTGGATCGCGTTTGCGAGATATCGTTCCTGCAGCGGCGCCACCATGTCAGGCATGCGGTGCACCAGTACGCGCATTCCGCCCTTGCGTCCGATCAGCACTGCGGCGCCATTCTTCCGGTCGTGATCACGGCTGTAGGCGGCGATGATCTCCACCCCCTCGCCATCGACCAGCAATCCATTGGAGGGCTGCCCCTCGACCTGATGGAGCACGCTCGTGGCCTGATCGGCGGGGATGCCGTCGAACAGGGGATGCGCGCGCAGATAGTTCCAGTTGCCCATCCAGGGCGCGCGGAGATTGCCGACCTGCCCGGCATAGTCGAACAGACCCAGGCCCGAGAGCTGTTTGGCGACCCCGTCGGCCAGTCCGTCCTCCGGCACCATCGCCAGCAGCGGCGTGCCCGCACGCACCGCCGCCAGCACCTCGGCGGGAAGCTCGCCCAGCACCAGCTGGGGCTTGTCGTTCGCATTGGGCTGCGCCTCGAGCCCCGTCTGCTCACCCACCTGTCGCCGCGCTATCTCATCGGCCTTGAGGCCGGAGGCGATGATCGCGTCGTACCGCACGCCCGCGCGGAAATCCTCGATCCGCGCCGCACCCAGCGCATCGAGCTGGTGCCGAAGGGACTGGGCGACGCCCGAGACGGCGATCCGCGGCTTGCGGGTACGC
>DATLJJ010000128.1:0-2477 GCA_035538975.1 Sphingomonas sp.
TGCAATATTCCTATCTGTCGAGCTGGCTGTCGCTGCTGATCGAGCCCGAGAATGGCTCGGACACCGCGCATGCGCTGTTCGACGCTGTCTACGGCCATTGGACCACGCTTCCGCGGGACGCCCGGCCGCGGCTCTATCTGCACGGGCTCAGCCTCGGGGCGCTCGGCTCACAACGTTCGGCCGACATGTTCAAGGTGATCGGCGATCCGTTCAACGGCGCGGTTTGGAGCGGGACGCCGTTCCGCAGCAGCCTGTGGCAGACGATCACCGCCGGGCGCCGGCCGGGCTCGCCGGCATGGCTGCCGATCTCGGGCAACGGGTCGACGATCCGCTTCACCAATCAGCAGGACCATCTGGATCTGCCCGGTTCGCAATGGGGACCGATGCGGATCGTGATGCTGCAATATGCAAGCGACCCGATTACCTTCTTCAAACCGAGCATGTTCTGGCGGCGGCCCGAATGGATGGACCCGCGCGGACCCGACGTCTCCCCGGCGCTGCGCTGGATCCCGATCGTCAGCGCGCTGCAGATGGGAGTGGACATCACCTTGTCCGGCCTGGTGCCCCCCGGGCGGGGGCATGTCTATTCGGCGGCGCACTACATCGATGCGTGGCGGGAAGTATCGCAGCCGCCGAACTGGAGCGACAGGGACATCGCCATGCTCAAGGCCGCGATGGTGGGACGCTAGCCGACTTGTCGCGCCGCGCGCTGTCGCAGGCTGCCGGGAGTGGGTCTTCCTGCGCCCGGTTCGTCGCGCGGCACGATGGGACCAGGCAACTGCCGTTGGATTACAGACAATTGCCTTGTTCCAGTATCAGGTCACACGTCCAGGTTGGCCACGCTCAACGCATTCTCCTGGATGAACTCGCGCCGCGGCTCCACGACGTCGCCCATCAGCTGCGTGAAGATCGCGTCGGCCACGTCGGCCTGGTCGATCGCCACCTGGAGCATCGAGCGGTTCTGCGGGTCCAGCGTGGTCTCCCACAGCTGCTCGGCGTTCATTTCGCCCAGACCCTTGTAGCGCTGGATCGAAAGTCCCTTGCGGCCGGCAGCGAGGATCGCGTCGAGCAGCTGCGAGGGCCGTGAGACCAGCGCCTCGCCCTTGCCGACGGTGATCGCCTCGGCTTCCTCGCCATCCTCGAGCGCCGCCGCAGCCTCGGCCTCGGTCGCCGGGATCGCCTTGGAGGGGACGAGCTTGGACGGGACGAGATAGCTCGGCGCCTGTTCGGATGCGAGCGCGTGGAGCTTGCGCGCCTCGGCCGAGACGAGGAAGCTCGCCTCCACGATGTGATGGTCGGTCACGCCGCGCCACAGCCGCTCGAAATGATAGCCGCCCTCGTCGGTGACACGCACCGTCCAGCGCGCTTCGGCATCGGCGGCGTCGAGCCGCGTGGCGACCGACGTCAGCCGCTCGGCGCGCACTTCGCGCGTCGCCTCGGGATCGAGCGCGCCGCCCAGCGCCAGCGCCTCGATGATCGAGGGATCGTAGCGGCGCGGCACGTAGCGCATGAGCGTGCGCATGCGGCGCGCATGCTCGACCAGGTCGCGCAGGTCGTCGCCGCTGCGCGTGCCGCCGGCGGTCTCGAGCACGTTCCCGCCGACGCCCGCGTCGACCAGATACTGGTCGAGCGCCGCATCGTCCTTCAGATACACTTCGCTGCGGCCCTTGCTCGCCTTGTAGAGCGGCGGCTGCGCGATGTAGAGGTGTCCAGCCTGGATGATCTCGGGCATCTGCCGGTAGAAGAAGGTCAGCAGCAGCGTGCGGATGTGCGCGCCGTCGACGTCGGCGTCGGTCATGATGACGATCTTGTGGTAGCGCAGCTTCTCGAGGTTGAAGTCGTCGCGGCCGATGCCGGTGCCCATCGCCTGGATGAGCGTGCCGATCTCGCGCGAAGACAGCATCCGGTCGAAGCGCGCGCGCTCGACGTTGAGGATCTTGCCGCGCAGCGGAAGGATCGCCTGGAAATGGCGGTCGCGGCCCTGCTTGGCCGATCCGCCGGCCGAGTCACCCTCGACGAGGAACAGCTCGGACTTGGCGGGATCGCGCTCCTGGCAGTCGGCCAGCTTGCCGGGCAGCGAGGCGATGTCCATCACGCCCTTGCGCCTGGTCAGCTCGCGCGCCTTCTTGGCGGCCTCGCGCGCGGCGGCGGCGTCGATCACCTTCTGGATGATCTGGCGCGCGACCGCGGGGTTCTCCTCGAGCCACTCGGCCAGCTTGTCGGCCATCAGGCTCTCGAGCGGCTGGCGCACTTCGGACGAGACCAGCTTGTCCTTGGTCTGCGAGCTGAACTTCGGGTCGGGCAGCTTGACCGAGACGATCGCGGTGAGGCCCTCGCGCATGTCGTCGCCGGTAAGGGTGACCTTCTCCTTCTTCAGCGCGCCCGACTTGTCGGCATAATTGTTGATCGTGCGGGTCAACGCCGCGCGGAACGCCGCCAGGTGCGTGCCGCCGTCGCGCTGCGGGATGTTGTTGGTG
>DATLJJ010000129.1:0-8374 GCA_035538975.1 Sphingomonas sp.
TTGCGGCAAGGCGTGGAGCGCATCGAGGTGGAGCGCCGTCGCCATCACAGACGCACCCGCCGCAGCTCGTCGGGTGCCGGCGATCCCCCCGGCCAGCGCGCGAGCAAGGTGATCGAGCCCGTCGTCACGCCCACCAGCATCGTCTCGCCGCGCGCCTCGATGAGCACCACGCGCTCGCGCTGCCCCAACGGCATCGAGCGCAGGAAGCGGATCGGCTGCTCGCCTTCGCCGTCGGCGCGGACGCCCAGCTGGCGGTCCTGGAACTTCTTGAGCAGCCAGATCACACCCCACGCCATGCCGAGCACCAGCGCGAGCGCCAGCACGACGGCCAGAATCGACGAGACTACGGCTCCGATACCCATGCGCTTCTCGGTTTCCTCTCTTGCTGGTCAGTTGGCCGGGGCCGGGATGGGAGCGGACGCGGGGCCGTCCATGTCGTGCCACATCGGCGCCTCGCCGCCGCGCGCCTTGGCGGCCCAGAGGATCACCGCGGCGATCGCGTCGAACATGTCCTCGGGCACGATCTCGCCGATCTCGCCGCGCGCCCAGAGCGCCCGTGCGGTCTTGACGTTGCGGATGATGGGAACGCCCGCTTCCTCCGCCTCGGCCCGCATCGAAGCGGCGAGCGCGCCCGCGCCCTTGGCGGCGATCACCGGAACGGGGCAGGTCTCGCGGTCATAATCGAGCGCGATCGCAATGTGCGTGGGATTGACCAGCAGCGCGGCCGATCCGCGCGTGGCGCCCAGCGTGTTCTGGCTTGCCCATTCCTGATGCAGGTCGCGGCGCATCGATTTGACCTGCGGGTCGCCCTCGTCCTCCTTGTGCTCCTGCCGGATGTCGCGGCGGCTCATCTTCATCTTCTTGATGAAGCTGTGTTTGGCATAGACCCGGTCCGCGACGGCCACGAACAGGAAGACCGCGACGGCCATTGCCAGCATCCGGATCGTGAGCGACCAGGTCTGGCCCAAAGCCGCCATCGCAGCGACCGGGCCGGAGTCGTCGATCGGCGACGCGCCTGCCAGGCGGATGATCTGGCCCGACCCCGCAAGCGCGCTGCGGAACACCACATAGCCGATCGCGCAGATGAGCGCGGCCTTGATCAGCGTCTTGGCGAGCTCGAAGAGTCCGTCCTTGCCGAACATCCGCTTCAATCCTTCCATCGGATTGAGCTTCTCGAGCCCGAACTTCATCTTCTCGGTGGTGAGGATCGGGCCGATCTGGAGGAACTCGGTGATCGTCGCGATCGCGGCGATCGGAACCAGCGTCACGAAGGTGATGCGAACCAGTGTCTCGGCGGCGTCCCGGCCGATCGCGGTCGCGGCGCTTTCGAACGGAAGCGTGGTGGCACCCGCCAGCGCGCTGGATGCCAGCCGTGCGATCTCGCCGGCCGCATAGCCGGACACTCCCAGAAAAACGACGAGCCAGGCAAGCGTGACCAGTCCGGTACCCAGATCTCTGGACTTGGCGACATCACCCTTCTTGCGCGCGTCGCGCAACTTCTTGGGTGTTGGAAGCTCGCTCTTGTCCCCACCGTCTTTGCCCTGGGCCATGCTTGCGCATTCTCCCGCGTCGACACTCAGCCGCCGGCAAATAAAAGCCGCAGCATGATCTCGTCAGCCCGAGCAGGTCTATGTGATGACTGCCCGTGGGGCGGAGCAGCCAATCACCCTTTACTTCCCGCAGCCGCGGCACTGCGGTCAACCGCTGCAATCGTGCGCCGAGCCGAACCGGCCCAGGCTAACCCATTGTAAAATATAGTTACCGAATGATTCGCCAAAAGACGAACCGTGCGTTGAATGCGGTAATCTGGGGCCCGGTTTCCGTTGCGTGATCGTAATAAAAAAAGGTTCCCGGCATTTTGCACGATTCGTCGCGTCAATGGGGCGATTTGTCGCGCAAAGAACATGATCCAGAAAACCTGAACAATGACTTGAAACTGAAAGAAAAGACGGACAAGTTTTAAATGCACCCGGACGAGCAGGACGGGTGCAGTGGGGCATCGTGCTGAGACAAATGTCGGTCGACACGACCGACCATTGGTTCGGGGAGCGATGCAACTATGGTGTCTACATGCGGTAAAGCGCTTGTCCTTGCGCTCGTCTCCGGGATTTCCGTGCTGGCGGAGCCGGCGAGTGCGCGGGACGAACCTCCGCCTGCCATGCCCTGTCCGCTGACTGCGCAGCTTCGCGTCCCCGACGCGGCCTCGCTCGCGGGCCTCCAGACCTTGAGCCAATGCGTTGGCGTGACGATCGCGCCGGCCACGCCAGGAGAGCTGGCGCCACCCCGGGACCTGCGGATCACCCCCGACGCGCCGGTCGTGCGCCGGAGCGGTGCACAGCTGGCCGCAGTCGGCGGCGCGGCGGCTGGTACCCGGGATGCGGTGAAAGGGCCGATGCACGTCGCGGCGATCGCGCCCGACAAGCCCGAGCCCGTCGAGCCCGGATCGGCGCCGGGCGCCTCCGATGGCGAGGCGATCCTGGCGATGCGGCCGGTTTCCTACACCACTCGCTATGATGCGATGATCAGCCGCGTCGCGTCGCGGCACCGGATCGATCCGCTGTTGCTTCATGCGGTGATCGATCAGGAGTCGCGCTACCAGGCGAATGCGACGAGCTCGGCGGGCGCGCGCGGACTGATGCAGCTGATGCCCGGCACCGCCCGGATGCTCAAGGTTCCCGGCGCAGCGATCGCCGATGCCGAGGCTAACGTCGACGGCGGCGCCCGGCTGCTCCGCCAGCTCCATACGCGCTTCAACGACTTCAACCTCACGCTCGCGGCGTACAATGCAGGCGAGGGTGCGGTCCGCAAATATGGCAACCAGGTGCCGCCCTATCCCGAGACGCAGAACTATGTGCGCAGCGTGATGGCCCGGTACGAGCGGCTGGTGGCCGAGCAGGCGTCCGGAACCCGCTGATCGTGATCCGCGGGCTTCCTCTCCAGCGCATCGCCGCGCTGCCCATTCGAGTGGCGGACATGCTGCTCGTGGGCGTGCTCGTCACGGTCGTCATGCTGATGATCGTCCCGATGCCGCCGCTGGCGCTGGACGTGCTGATTGCGACCAACATGACGGTTGGCATCCTGCTGCTGCTGAGCAGCATGTACGTGTCCAAGCCGCTCGACTTCTCGACCTTCCCGACGGTGCTGCTGCTCTCGACGCTGTTCCGGCTGGCGATCAGCATCTCGACCACCCGGATGATCCTCACCGAGATGAACGGCGGCCATATCGTGCAGCAGTTCGGCGAGATGGTGGCTGGCGGCAACCTCGTCGTCGGGCTGGTGGTGTTCCTGATCATCACCGTGGTGCAGTTCATCGTCATCTCGAAGGGTGCCGAGCGCGTCGCCGAGGTCGCGGCGCGGTTCAGCCTCGACGCGATGCCGGGCAAGCAGCTCTCGATCGACAGCGACCTCAGATCGGGGATCCTCAGCAAGGACGAGGCGCGCGAGAAGCGGCGGACGCTCGAGCTCGAGAGCAAGCTCCACGGCAGTCTCGACGGCGCGATGAAGTTCGTGAAGGGCGATGCGATCGCCTCGATCGTGATCGTGCTGGTCAACCTGATCGGCGGCCTGGCGGTCGGCATGCTCTACCACGAGATGTCGGCGGCGGAGGCGGCGGCCACCTTCTCGATCCTGACGATCGGCGACGGACTGGTGGCGCAGGTGCCCGCGCTCTTCTCGGCGATGGCCGCGGGCCTGCTCGTCACGCGCACCACCGACGAGGAGCGCGACCGCGACCTGGGGCCGGCTATCGCGCGCCAGATCTCGGGCAAGCCGCACGTGCTGATGATCGCGGGCGGGCTCGCGATTCTGCTCGGGCTGGTGCCCGGCTTCCCGACGCTCGTCTTCTTCGCGCTCGCCACCGCGCTGCTCGCGGGCGGCGTTGCCAGCCACCCGACGTCGGGCGCCTGGGTGCGCGGCAAGCTTGGCCTCGCCCCGGCAGGCAATCCGATGCTTTCGGGCGAGACCGTGATCGAGGCGCGCGCGCTGCCCGCGCTCGACGCGCTGCGCCTGACCGTGGGCATGGCGTCCGACCGGCCGGAATTCCGCGCGCTTGCGGAGCTCGTCCGCGCGAAGGTCGCCACGCTTCAGGAGCGCAGCGGCATTCAGATCCCCGACCTGCGGATCGTCTCCGGCCCCGCGGGCGGGCACGAGGGTAGCTGGGCGCTTTCGGCGCACGACGCTCCGCTCGGCGCCGGCGTGGTCGAGAGCGGCGATACGGCGACGACGATCGGCGAGCGCGTCGAACAGTTGCTCGGTCGCAATCTCGTGCTGTTCCTCGGGCTCCAGGAAGTCACCGACCAGCTCAATCGGCTGGGCGACAGCCATCCCGAAGTGGTCAAGGAGGCGGTGCGCGCCGTACCCACGGGACGCATTGGCGAAGTGCTGCGCCTGCTCGCCGAGGAGCGCGTGCCGCTGCGCAACTTCCGCGACGCCATCGAGGCGATCGGCGAGGTCGGCCAGTACGAGCGCGAGGCAGTGGCGATGGCCGAGCGCGTGCGGATCGCGATGCGCCGCCATCTGATTGCACCGCTCTGCGATGCTGGCCGGCTCCGGGTGCTTATCGTCGGCGCCGAGCTGGAGGACATCATCCGCCAGACGCTCACGCCCGTCGACGGGCAGATGCGGCTGGCGATCAATCCGCACCAGATGCGCGCGCTCAACACGCTGCTCGCCGAGCAGGTGGCGGCATCGGGCGCCCGCGCCGTTCTCACCGCGCAGGACCTGCGCCGGCCGCTCCGCTTGCTGATCGCGGGTGATCTGTTCGACGTGCCGGTGATCTCCTTCAACGAACTGAACCCGGCGGTGCCGCTGGACATCGTGGGCGAACTAAATTCCGTCCCCGAGAGCCTGGCGAACCAGATGCAGGACGAGCTTGCCCTATGACGATCCGGCCAATGCATTTCTGGACGATGTTCGCATGCGCGGCGCTGGCGACTGCCTCCGCGTCCGCGGAAGCGCCGCCGTTCCCTGAGAAGACGATCACCCTCACTGCACGCAACCAGCGCGTCGATGCCGCGGTGACGGATCTGTTCGGCCAGGCCGGGCTCAAAGTGAAGGTCAGCTCGGCCGTGTCGGGCAAGATCAACGGCGTCTTCGTCGGGAGCCCCAGGAAGATCTGGGATCAGCTTTCGCGCGCCTTCAATCTGGTCGCCTATTATGACGGCGCGGTCGTCCGCATCTATTCGAGCAGCGAGATCCAGTCGCGCAGCTTCAATGCCGCCGATCCCGCGGGCGTGGTGCGCGAAGCGCGCAAGATGCGGATCGTCGATGGCGCGAACACCGTTGCCGCCGCTTCCAATGCCGTGAGCGCCACGGGCGTGCCCGCTTTCCTCGATCGAGTCGCGCAGCTCGCCGGGACCACCCAGCCGGGCGCGGCGATCATCCAGGCATCGACCACGCCGTCCGACGCAGCGGTGATCTCGCCGCTGCTCGGGCCCGCACCGCTGGGCACCGTAAGCAGCGCGCCTCTCCGTTCGCGCGTGCTGAGCAGCGCCACCACGCGCTCTCCCTATGAGGTGCGGATCTTCTACCTGCGCTACGCCCGCGCCGACGACACGATCCAGAAGAGCTTCGACCGCACGATCACCATTCCCGGCGTCGGAACGATCCTGCGCGGGATGATGGGCGACGGGCGCCCCTCGGCGACCGTCTCGACCAGCGGCGGCAACTTCGACGTCGAGCGTCAGTCGCTGCCGCGGCTGGGCGGGCGCGGGCTCAACGCCATTCCGCCCGACGAATCGCAGCGAAGCTTCGACCAGCAGGGCACGCCGGGGCTCGACACGGTCGTCGTCAAGGAAGCGCCGGTGCGCGACGTAAACGGTCCGCGCGTCGAGGTCGACCCGGCCAACAACGCCGTGCTCATCCGCGACCGTCCCGAATCGATGGGCGTCTATGAAGACATCGTCCGCGCGCTCGACGTGGAGCCGCGGGGCGTGGAGATCGAGGCGACGATCCTCGAGCTCGACACCACCCGGCTCAAGGAGCTGGGGCTCGACATCGGCCTGCGCGTCGGCGGCTTCGCGGCGCTGTTCGGCGGAAAGGCGAGCAACCCGGCGGAGAACTTCTCGAGCGGGAATGCCGCAGCCGCCTATCTCACCGGCTCGCTCGACCTGTTCGCGGTGCGCATCACTGCGCTGGAGAAGAGCGGCGCGCTGCACGTCGTCTCGCGGCCGCGGCTGAGCACGCTCAACAACATCCCGGCCGTGTTCAACAACCAGGTCCAATATTACGTCCGCGTCGCCGGCGACCGTCAGGTCGATCTCTTTCCGGTCACCGCGGGCATGGTGATGCGGGTCAATCCGTCGATCCTCTACGACGGCGGCGAGCTGCGCACGCGCATGTCGATCGAGATCCTCGACGGCTCGCCCACGGGCATGGTGGTCGACGGCATCCCGGCCGTGAAGCAGTCGAGCATCAACACCAGCGCAGTGGTGAAGCAGGGCGAGAGCCTGTTGATCGGCGGCATGACGATCGACACCCAATATGATTTCAGGTCCAAGACCCCGGGTCTCGGGGACATACCGGTGCTCGGCCAGGCCTTCCGCAAGCGCAAGAAGGGCGGGCAGCATCTCGAGCGGCTGTTCCTGATCACGCCGCGCATCCTGTCGCAACGCTCGCAGGTCGCCGCGCAGCCGACCTCCGCCACCACGCCCATCCCCCTCGAGCAGCTCCAGGCGATCGCCGACAAGGGCAGCAAGTCGCGCAGGAGACGGCGGTGAACGCGCCTTTCCTCTCGCTCGCGGTGGGCACGCCCGTTCTGCGTGTGCTCAGCGGCCGGCTCAGCGGCGCCGAGCACCGCCTTCATCCGGGCAAGTTCGTGCGCATCGGCCATGGTTTCGACCATGACATCGTGCTGCGCGACGCGACCACGCGGGGCCTCTCGATCGAGCTCGATCTCGGTGAGGAGATGGCCAACGTCCGCGTCGTTGCGGGTCAGATCGGAATTCTGGGGCGTCCGGTCGTCGCCGGCGAGCAGGCGGCGCTTCCCGCCTATGTCCCGATGATGCTCGGAAGCTTTGCCGTGGCCATCGGCGATCCGGCATCGGAGCGTTGGGAAGAGGCGGCGCGGCTCTCCACCATGATCGCGCCCGCGGGCGAGCCGCAGGAGATTGCGGCGCACCAGCATGCTGCGCTCGGTGAGCGCATGGCGACGCGGCTCTATCCGATGCGCGGCGCGCTCGCGCTCGACCGTCACTGGCCGATCTACGCGTTGTTCGCGGCGGCGCTGCTGCTGCTCGTCGCGCTCGCCGGGCCGGCCACCAAATGGGTGTCGCGCCAGTTCCACGACGGCGCCGCCGATCAGGCAGTGCTCGCCGCGGCGGGCTTCGGCGGCCTCACCATTACCGAAGGGCCGGCGGGACCGGTGATCAAGGGTATCGTCAAGGACGATGCCGCGCTGGCGCGGCTGCGGCTGCTGGTCGCGCAGCGCATCGGCACGGCGATGCTCGACGTCGACACGATGGACGGCCTCGCCGCCGCCGCCACCGACCTGCTGCGCGCGCAGGGCGTCGACGGCGAGGCGGCACCCCGCCGCGGCAACGCGCTGCTCGTCACCGCCGAGTTCCTGCCCGCCGATCGCCAGGCCGAGCTCGCCCGGCTGATCCGCGAGGACGTACCCGGCGTCTCGCGCGTCCATTTCGCCGCCGACCCGGCGCGCGGCGACCGCGACCTGCAATATTTCTTCTCGGGCTCCGAATATGGCCTGGCCACCTTCATCGACGGCGATCCGGGCTACATCGCTACTGCCGACGGGACGCGCTGGTTCGCCGGCGCGCAGGTGCCCACCGGCCACCGCATCGTCACCATCGGCAACGGCCGCGCCAGCTTCGAGCGCAACGGCCAGATCGAGGAACTCCTCCTGGGGCAGCAGACGCCGCCCGCCCCGGGCCAGCCAGTCGCAACCGGCGGCGCACCAAGCGGAAGGACGCAGTCATGACCAATCCGATCAACAGCGCGTCGCTGGGCACGCTCATCTCGCTCGGCAACATGGGCACCACCGAGTCTCGCACCGGCAAGGGCAACTGGTTCGAGGCGTTCGGCGAGGCCTGGGGCAAGGCGCTCGACAATCAGGCCGATGCGATCACTGCCCAGTCCGACGTCGTGTCGCAGGGCGGCGACAAGCCCTCGGACATCACCCAGCTCACCACCGAATCGATGCGGATGAGCTTCATGGCGAACAGCTCGCACAGCTCGATCGACAGCGTCTCCAAGGCGCTCGAGACCATGGCGCGGAAGAACTGATCATGAGCATCGAAGCCATAGGCGCGCTCGTCGCCTCGGTAGCAGGGCCCGCCGGCACCGCCTCGACGGGCGGGCGCGCGTTCGACCTGCTGCCGCCGGGTGAGGGCGGTATGAGCCCCAAGCTCGAGACTCGCTT
>DATLJJ010000130.1:0-1685 GCA_035538975.1 Sphingomonas sp.
GACCACGTCCTGACCGTCGCCGCGCGCGAAATAATAGATGTCGGCGCCGGCATGGCCTTCGAGCCGGTCATTGCCCTTGCCGCCCGTCAGGATGTCCGCGCCGCGGCCACCCTCGAGCCAGTCGTTCCCCAGCCCGCCATAGATGTCCGCACCCGAGCCGCCGCCCGTGTTGGTGATGCCCGAGGCCGCGACGATGTGATCGTCGCGGTCGGTCTCGAGGACGGTCAGTGCGAGCTGCGCGAAGCTGAGGCTGCGCCCGTCGGCGAAGCGCACGAGGCCGACCACCGGGTCCTCGTCGCCGCCCGGCTCGACCAGAGTCACGCGATCGTTGGTGTCGCGGATGGCGAGGACGAGATTGCCGTCGCGGTCGCGCCTGGCAATGACGTCCTCCAGCGCGATGCCTGCGCCGAATTCGAGCACTGCTTTGCCGTCGACCAGCGCACCGGGCTCGATCCGATCCTGCCCGTCGCCGCGCTTGAAACGGAAGACGTCGTCCCCGCCACCACCCGTCAGCACGTCGTTGCCGGCGCCGCCGTTGAACACTTCGGCGGCCGTGGTGCCGGCGAGCCGGTCGTCGCCGTCGGTCCCCTCGCCCGCCAGCCGCGCGAACAGCGCCTCGCGCGTGAAGACCGTCCCGTCGGAGAAGCTGACGCGCTCGACCCCGTTGAAGTTGCTGCCATAGCGCAGCAGCACCGAATCCGCGCCGTCGCCGAGCACGAGCAGCAGGTCGCCGCGGCCGATGCCCGAGCGCACGACGCGCATCTCGTCCGGGCGGTAGCCGGTGATGTTCAGCGTATCGACGCCCGCGCTGTCATCGATCATGTCCTGGCCGTCGCCGGCGGCGAACCGATAGGAATCGTCGCCGCCTGCACCGCGCAGATCGTCGAAGCCCACGCCGCCCGCGATCACGTCGGCGCGCGCGCTGCCCAGCACGATGTCCGCGCCGTCACCCGCCTGATCGGCGACGAAGCGCTGAACCAGCGCCGCCGCGTCCCAGACCGTACCGTCCGCGAAGCGCAGCGTCGGAACCGCACCGCTACCGAGCGCGCCGGCGATCACCAGCTGATCGCCGGTGCCGACGAAATCGAGCACCAGATCGGTGCTGTCGAGCGCGGCGAGCCGGACGACGAGCTGCGTCGAGCCATAGGCCGCGATCTCGACGGTCGCGCGCGTGACGCCGCCAGGCATCTCGACGCGGTCGATGCCGTCGCCGGGATTGAAGACGATCGTCGAATCGTTCGCCGCGAGCAGCCGGTCGTGGCCAGCGCCGCCAGTCACGTCGCTGTTCGTCACCAGTTCGCGGATGTCGATGACGTCCTGCGAGCCGTTGTTGCGACCGGCGAGGATCAGCGAGCGCACATCGGCGATGGTGAGAGTGGTGCGGTCCTCGAAGACGAAACTCTCGATCGGCGCCGCCTTGTAGCCGCCGAGCACCACCAGCCTGTCGCCGGTTGCGGTGAGTTCGATCACCAGATCCCCGTCGACGTCGCGGAACGTCAGCATGTCCTGCGTGATCTTGGCGCCGAAGCGGATCTGGTCGATGCCGCCCGTATCCTGGATGCTGTCGCTGCCGTCGCCGATCCCGAAGCGATAGGTGTCGTCGCCCAGGCCGCCGGCCATGGCGTCGGAGCCGCCACCACCGCTGATCGTGTCGGCGCGGTTGTCGAAGCCGATCAGTGCTTCGT
>DATLJJ010000131.1:0-2676 GCA_035538975.1 Sphingomonas sp.
CGCCGTCGAGCATGATACGGCCCGAATCGGGCTTCACCAGCCCCATCACCGAATAGAAGCAGGTCGTCTTGCCCGCGCCGTTGGGGCCGAGCAGGCCCACCACCTCGCCGCGCCCCACCGAGACCGACACGTCGGTGAGCACCGCGCGCTTGTCATAGGATTTGGCGATCGAGACGACCGCCAGCCCCTGGTCCGGCAGCGGCGCCGGATCGGGAAGCGCGTGTTCGAGTGTGGCGACGTCGTTCATGGCAGGATCCTGCATGACTTGGCTTGGACGAACCGCCCCTTGGGACGGGCCATTTGGCAGGATTCCTGCATGAGAATGGCGCGCGAGGGAAGGGGGCGTGCGGCAGTCCGTTGAAATCGGCTGCTTACTGACCTTCCCGCCGCGGGACAGAGAAGCGTCCGGTGACCCGTCCGCCCTGAGTCTGGGTGCCGGGGGCGGCGGTGCCGCCGACTCCCGATCCGTCGATCGTGGCGCGGCCGGTGTCGAGATCGATCGACAACCGCCCGCCCGAGACGGTGTTGGGGCCCTGGCGCAGCGTCACGCCGCCGACCATGGTGATCACGCGGCGATTGAGGTCGTAGACCGCATATTGCGAACGCGCGCTCTGGTCGGGCCGCGTGACGGTGACGCCGCCCGCCGCGTCGAGACGCGAGACCTGCGGCGAGCCGTCGGTGATCTGGCCGGTGTAGGAGACGGTCATGCGCGCGGCGGTGAGCGTCATCTCGGCCTGGGTGATCTTGACGTTGCCCGTCAGGATCACGCGATTCGCGCGATCCTGCAGCTCGATATGGTCGGCGCCGAAGTCGATCGGCGCCGAGCTGTCGTGGCGCGTCTGCGCATGGGCGGGCACGGAGGCGGCGAGCGCCAGCGGGAGCCCGAGCGGAAGCAAGGCGAGGCCGCGGATCATCATTGCCTATTTGCGCGCCGCGGCACGATCCGCAAGCGTGCATTGCCGTCGAGCGCCACGGTACGGCGCTCCAGATCGGCGGACAGCCGGTTTCCGCTGAAGGTTCCCATCGGCGTGTTGCCGCTCACTGCGCCGCCGCTCTGCAGCTGTCGCGTCCTGAGATCGACCACGGCATCATGCGTGTTGAGCGTGTAGCCGTCCGAGGTCTTGAAGCGAAGCGGACCCTCCACCGCGACGCGCTGGGTATTCATGTCGTAGTGGCCGCGATCGGCACGGAGCGTGGCGGGCCCATCCTCCAGCTTGATCTCGGCCGAAAGGTCGTTGAGCTTGACCACCGGCTCCGCCGAGCTGCGCTGGACCGCCGATCCGGCGCTGAGGCGGAAGGGCCGGCCCTTGGCATCGACGCCGCGATATTCGGCCGCCTCGATCCGCAGCCGCTCGCTGGCCATGTCGACCTTGTTCTTGTCGAGAACGAAGCTCACGTCGCCACCCATCAGCAGCGGCGCGACGATCAGGAAGGTACCGAGGACCAGAATGCCCAGCGGCAGCACGATCAGCGACAGCCGGACGAGGCGGTCATGGCTGCTCCCGGGATGCGCCCACGAGCGGCGCTGCGAGAGCAGGCGCACCGCGACCTCAGACATTCTCGTTACCCGAAGCGCGGTACCGCCCCGCTTCCCCGCCTGGCCACCCACAGGATACTGCCGTGGGGTGGCCGGGTGGGGGAGCGGGCTGGTGCCGATCCGACAAGAACGCCTCAGATGTGCGCAAAGATGTCGACCTCCGGCCAGCCTGCGAGGTCGAGCTCGGCGCGCCAGGGCAGGAAGTCGAAACAGGCTTGGGCGAGCGGCATGCGCCCTTCACGCTCGAGACGCCGGTCGAGTTCCATCTTCATCGCGTGAAGGTAGCGAACGTCCGATGCGGCATAGTCGCGCTGGGCATCGCTGAGCTCCGGACCGCCCCAGTCCGACGACTGCTGCTGCTTGGAGATTTCCTGGCCCAGCAGCTCGCGCACGAGGTCCTTCAGGCCGTGGCGATCGGTATAGGTGCGCACCAGTCGCGACGCGGTCTTGGTACAATAGACCGGCGCCGCAGTAACACCGAGGTAGAAGCGAATCGCCGCCAGATCGAAACGGGCATAGTGATAGAGCTTGAGTCGATCCGGATCGGCGAGCACTGCGCGCAGATTGGGTGCGTCATAGCTCGAACGCGGGCCGAAGCGGACGAGATGCTCGTCGCCCGAGCCGTCCGAGAGCTGCACGACGCACAGCCGGTCGCGCATCGTAACCAGCCCCATGGTCTCGGTGTCGACGGCGATCGACGCCCCCGGCGCGAACACGTCCTCGGGCAGGTCTTCTTCGTGGAAATAGACGGTCATGCGCTTCGCCTAGCCCCGTTGGCGCGCGGGCTCAATCCGCCGGGCAGAGGAAAATGGCAGAAATCCGCCATCCATCGACAGGAACGGGCGTCCCGTCGCCGATTCAGCGCGATTCGGGCCTCCAGCCTAATTCAAGTCGGATTTTGTTCGCCCCCTGTCCAATTTTGGGCTATGACCGATTCTGTGGCGCTTCTTTTTGTGCCCGAACACATGCGTTTTTCGTCCGGGCGCTTGGGTTTGATTAGTTGTAGGGCGAGCCGGGAAGACGAACAGGGCATGAGTTTCGATAGAGGGCGCCGCGGCGAGCGCGGCGGGCGCGGCAGAGACAAGCGCGACAGCTTCGGCGACGATAATTTCTACGGCGGCGGCGGCTTCGAAGACCGT
>DATLJJ010000132.1:0-8006 GCA_035538975.1 Sphingomonas sp.
TGAACCGGGGGGCATTGCTCGCGAAAGCTCTGTGATCTGGCGGAAGGTGCTCGGTCAGCTCTGGCAAGAGCGGACGACGCGGACGGAGATTGCTGCCGATCTCAATATCCCGTTGGATGAGTTGCAGTCTCTCATCTGGAGCTTGGCGCCGGCACCAGAGGCGGGCGGCCAAGGGAACGGCAAGGCCTGCTTGGCGCTAGTGTGAAGAGTTATTGTCTTCCATTATTTCGGGGCATTGGCGGTCACAAATGAATTATTGTAATATTATCTCGCGCTTCGGCTAGATAATTAGCAGCAAGTCTTCTGTGGCAGTGATCGGGCTTGGCTTCGCTGCACAGTAAGCAGCAATAATCCAACTTCGTCATATCAATACTATTCTCGACTTTTCGTGCATTAAGTAGCTCTAGGTACCTCCTTTCGTATTCGCTCCACCCGATTTCCTTCTTTCGATATGCATCCAACATATCGGCTGTAGGGGCGAGGCTTTGTTCAACAGAATAGTGAATACCTGACAATCTCTCTAAAAAAAAGCTCAGATCCGCCTGCTTTGCAAATCCTGCAAGTTGTGACACTCGGTTCAAACGCGTGTCGAGAACCGACTTAACACCAGCTTTCTCGAGTCTATCAAAGAAGTTTTGTGCCTTGGTTTGGGTAAATCCAATTGTGTACAGCTTCACGAGATATTCTCCGAATCGACAACGGGGAATCGCTCTCGATATGCGATTGCGTCTGCCTGCTTAATATAAGCTGCTGAAACGGCAGAATCCCAAAGATTAGGATTCCTCAGCAAAGGCGGTGGCGCGGTTTCATGTTTGCTCACAAGTCTTTCATCGAGCGAACCTTGGCATTCCAAGCTGCCATCGCTATGAATGTGCACAATTCGGCTCCGCAGATCATTAAGGTTTCTGCATATTAGTACAGCGCGATGACATTCAATCGGGTCACTTTCTGAACAGACTAGCGCTAGGTTGAGCTGCTCAACCCCAGATCGAAGTCGTGCAAGCCCCTTAGCAAAGAAATCCGACTTTGCGATTCTATCATAGGTGGCTTGTCCAGCCACGTAACAAGAGCGATCCTTTGGTCGAGCGCCAAGCTCGTCTCCCAAAAACACATACTTCATGCCAGCAATATTTAGATGTCGTCGGAAGGGGCCACGAGAAAAATCTGGCTTATAGTTGGAATATGGCGTTGAGCGGACATCGCAAACCACATCCACCCGATTGGCGCTAAGGAGGCCGATGAAGCTCCTCATATCCTGGCCAGAGTAACCGATCGTGAATAAGCGACCCATAACGCCTCCTACACGGGCGAAATGAGACCATTCAACTGAATATAGCAGCGCTTGGGGTCGTAGTTGTGATCAGGGCCATCCCACGCACGGGCCAATCCCACTCTCAGCGCCATATACTGGTTCCCAGCTCCAGCGATCTGCTGTTGAACCGTGGCCGCTCCAACCGCGGAACTCTCACAGCTTTTTATGGCGAGATCTGTGACCGTCAAATTCTGCCAATCTCCAAACCCGCAGGAGTAAGAAATTTGCACCTTGTCGTACGCACCACTCACGCGCAACTCCGACCCGACGACCAGTACGCAGCCGAGTGACCTGCAGTCGGTGCCAGCGTTAACGAATTTGTTATCGATCAGCGATCCGCTGAAGAGGTCGTTGATCGAATCGTCAGCGGTTTCGATACAAGCGCTGTACAATTGTGCCGGCGTAGCTTGACCTAAGATGCCAACCTTCGCGACAAGGCAGTCCTCCGTTCGGTGTGGAAAGTCCGATGTGGCCGCTGCGGCAGGCTCTATCGAGATTACATTGCCGACCTGCATATAGCCTTCTTTGACCCATTTCGCCTCTTCCCAGTTTGCACCGCTTGACTGTAGAGGCCGAAGCATCTGGTGGTTATCAAGGTCAAGGCCCGCCACACAGACAAGCCCTCCATTCATGCGAGTCACCTCAGTCAGCAGAGCCCGACGTGTTCCCGCCTTCTGTGGGTACTGAGCAGCCAACTCCACTAAAGACATATCCCCTCCCAACGACATTCTTATATGCGTCTTCAATTACCATCCATCAAAAGTAAATGGGGTCGGTTGTTATGGATAAGTGGATGCTAGGGGCGTCCTGCATTCGGAAGTTCGCGATAACGTGGGCTCGCCTACCTCTATGACGATTCACCCGCGAAAGATCGGAGTCTTCCTTCTCCTGATTGCCGGAGATCAATACACCAAGGAGCCGGACTCGGGTCTCGGCCAGGCGAACCCAGCATCCTCAGTGTACGGCAGCTTGTGAGTTTTAAGGTTCCGGTAGCGAGCGGTGACAATTAAGCACGTGACCGCCACCCCCCCATTTTCCATTTTCCTACACCCCCGCTTTGCGCATATTTCCTTCGCCTCCACTGAAACCCAGGTGAGTCGGGAGGCACGAACCCCATGGCCAGAAAGACGAGCGAAGCGCGGCGGGAGGCCTTTTTCCGGGCGCTCTCCGAGACGGGGAACCAGACGATCGCGGCGGAGCGGGCGAAGGTCTCGCGGAGCTGGATGGCGCTCCATCGGGTGCAGGATCCGGAATTTCGCGCGCGGATGGAGGCGGCGCTGCTGGAGGCCCGGAACCGGCTGGAGACCGGGCCCGGGAGCGTGCGGCCGCCCACGGGCTGGGGCTCGCTCGACGGCGAGGAACTGGTCGTGCGCGGGGGCAATCGGCGGCGGGCGCAGATCGCGCGGGCGCGGCTGCGGCAATGGACGCCGCGTGTGGAGGCGCGCTTTTTGGGGGTGCTGGCCGCGACCTGCAACGCGACGGCGGCCTGCGCCGAAGTGGGGATGTCGCGCGAATCCGCCTATCTGCATGCGCGGCGCTGGCCGGGCTTCCGGCAACGCTGGGACGAGGCGCTGGCGATCGGCTATCTGCGTATCGAGGCGGGGCTGCTCGCGCAGTTCGCCGAGGGTAGCGGCGCTGGCGATGGCGCGGGCGGCGCCGGTGCGGGTGGCGGCGATGGTGCGGGTGGTGGCGGCGATATGGGGCCCGAGGTGGATTCCGAAATGCCGTTCGAGCGCATGTCGGCCGACCAGGCGCTCCATCTGCTCCAGCTCTACCAGCATCGCGTCCACGGCGTGGGCAAGCGCGCGGGGAGCGTGGCGCGGGTCAAGACGCTGGAGGAAGTGAAGCCCGGCATCCTGCGCAAGATCGCGATGATCCGGGCGATGGACGAAGCCGAGGAGACGCTCGGCGCCGGCGTGCTGGCGCGGGACCGGGCGGAGTTGAAGCGGCGGCGCGGGTGAGGGGCGCAGGCGTGCGCTCGCGGCGGTTTGCAGACCCGCGGCGCGCGGAATAAGAGAGGGGCCGGGGGGCTTGACCGCTGGGTCGGCCAGGCGCGGTTCGGTGCCGGCCGCGCCAGCCAAAGGGCCTCGAGCCCGGGAGAAGCAGGCATGCGCCCAGCCGAAGCCCCGGTGTTGGAAGCGGACTCCCTGCCGTGGCACGCGCTGCCGGCCGGGCAAGTCTGCGAACGGCTTGGCGTCGATCCGGCGCAAGGGCTGAGCGCCGGGGAGGCCGCGGCGCGGCTGGCGGCGCATGGCGCCAACCGGCTGCCGCAGGGCAGGAAGAAGGGGCCGGTGCTGCGGTTCCTCGCGCAGCTCAACAACGTGCTGATCTATGTGCTGCTCGCGGGCGCCTTCATCAAGGCGATGCTGAACCTGTGGCTGGATGCGTCGATCATCTTCGCGGTGGTGGTGCTCAACGCGCTGCTGGGGTTCCTGCAGGAGGGGCGCGCGGAGAAGGCGCTCGATGCGATCCGCGACATGCTGCCGAGCGAGGCGCGCGTGCTTCGCGGCGGCGAGACGCGGCTGATCCGGGGCGAGGAGCTGGTGCCGGGGGACGTGGTGCTGCTCGAATCGGGGGACCGGATCCCGGCGGACATGCGGCTGGTCGAAGCCCGCAACCTGCGCGCCGAGGAAGCCGCGCTGACCGGCGAGTCGGTGGCGGTGGAGAAGAGCGTCGCGCCAGTCGCGGAGCGGGCGACGGTGGGCGACCGCGGGAACATGGCGTTCTCGGGCACGATGATCGTATCGGGCCGCGCGACGGGCGTGGTCGTGGAGACGGGCGAGCGGACCGAGCTCGGCCGGATCAACCAGATGCTGGCCGAGGTGAGCGCGCTCGAGACGCCGCTGCTGCGCCAGATCAAGCGCTTCGGCTATGTGATCTCCGCGGCGATCGTCATCCTCAGCGCGCTGCTCTTCGCCTGGGGGCGCTGGCTGGGGCAGATGCGCTTCGTCGAGCTGTTCCAGGCGGTGGTCGGCATCGCGGTGTCGATGATCCCGGAGGGGCTGCCGGCGCTGATCACGATCACGCTCGCGATCGGGGTGCAGCGCATGGCGGCGCGCAACGCGATCATCCGCCGGCTGCCCGCGGTCGAGACGCTGGGGTCGGTGTCGCGGATCTGCTCGGACAAGACGGGCACGCTGACGCTGATGGAGATGATGGTGACCTCGGCCGTGACCGCGGAGGGCGCCTATCAGGTGAGCGGGGACGGCTATGCGCCCGCGGGGCAGATAGTGGCGGAGGGCGTGCCGCTTGCCGCGGTGCCTCAGGCGCTGGCGCTGATGGGGCGGGTGTCGGCGCTGTGCAACGATGCCGAGCTGTTCGAGCAGGAGGGCAAGTGGAAGGTCGAGGGCGATCCGACCGAGGGCGCGCTCTATCCCTTCGCCGCCAAGCTGGGGGTCGGGCGGGCGGCCGAGGCGGCCGCGGCGCCGCGGATCGACGCGATCCCGTTCGAATCCGAGCACAAGTTCATGGCGACGCTGAACCGCGGCGCGGAGGGGGAGATGCTGCTGGTCAAGGGCGCGCCCGAAGTGATCCTCGATCACTGCGACCGCCAGCAGACGGCGGAGGGGCCGGTGCCGCTCGACCGCAGCCGCTTCGATACGGCGGGCGACCGGCTGGCGGCGCAGGGCGAGCGCGTGCTGGCGCTGGCGTGGCTGCCGGACCCGGGGCTGGAGGCGGGCAATCTGGGGCCGCAGCATCTGCCGCGCAGGCTGGTGCTGCTGGGCCTGATCGGGCTGATGGACCCGCCGCGCAGGGAGGCCATCGACGCGGTGAGGGAATGCCAGGCGGGCGGGATCCGGGTGACGATGATCACCGGCGATCACAAGATCACCGCGGCGGCGACCGCGAGCATGCTCGGGATAGGCGACGGCAGGACGGCCGTTGCGGGTACCGCGATCGAGGCGATGAACGATGCCGAGCTGCAGGACTGCGTCCGCGACGTCGACGTCTTCGCGCGCGCCAGCCCCGAGCACAAGCTGCGGCTGGTCAAGGCGATGCAGGCCGATCGCCAGATCGTCGCGATGACAGGGGACGGCGTGAACGACGCCCCGGCGCTCAAGAAGGCCGACATCGGCGTCGCCATGGGCATCAAGGGGACCGAAGTGACCAAGGAGGCGGCGGAAATGGTCCTCGCCGACGACAATTTCGCGTCGATCTCGGCAGCGGTGAAGGAGGGGCGGACGGTCTACAACAACATCGAGAAGGCGATGCTCTTCATGCTGCCGACCAACATCGCGCAGGGGGCGGTGATCGCGGCGGCGATCCTGTTCGCTTTCACGCTGCCCGTCACTGCGCCGCAGGTGCTGTGGGTGAACATGGTCACTTCGGTGGCGCTCGGGCTCGTCATCGCCTTCGAGCCGCACGAGATCGACGTGATGCGCCGCCCGCCGCGCGCGGTCGACCGGCCGATCATCACGCGGTTCGGGCTCTGGCGCATCCTGTTCGTCGGCGCGGCGCTGCTGCTCTACACGCTCGCCACCTTCTTCTGGATGAAGGAGCAGGGCGCCTCCGATGCCCTCGCGCGCACGGCGGCAGTCAACGCGATCACCATGGGGCAGGTCTTCTACGTGCTGAACAGCCGCTACCTGATCGACTCCGCGCTCTCGCTGCGCGCGCACACGGGCAATCCCTATCTGTGGGTGGGCATCGGCGCAGTGGCGGTGCTGCAGCTGCTGTTCACCTATGCGCCGCCGCTCCAGGCGGTGTTCGTAACCGAAGGCCTGCCCGCCGCGACCTGGCTCTGGCTGGTCGCCGGCGGGATCGCCTTCTTCCTGGTGGTGGAGATCGAGAAGCTCGTCATCCGATCGATCCCGGCGTTGCGCGCGGCTGCGATCGCGCGCCCCGCGGCGGAGCGCGGCTAGCCGATCCGGCCGTCGGCGACGCGGTAGCGGGTAGCGTCGCCGGGAACCGCGTCGAACAGCGCGGACTCGGTGCCCGTCATCCACACCTGGCCGCGGCCGGCGAGGCGATCGAACAGCGCTGCGCGGCGGCTGGGATCGAGGTGCGCGGCGACTTCGTCGAGGAGAAGGATCGGCGCGCGCGCCGTGCGCTCGGCCACCGGCTCGGCATGGGCGAGGACGAGCCCGAGAAGCAGCGCCTTCTGCTCGCCGGTGGAGCAGAGATGCGCCGGCTGGCCCTTGCCGAGATGCGTGACGAGCAGATCGGCGCGATGCGGGCCGACGAGCGTGCGGCCGGCGGCGGCGTCGCGGCGGCGGGAGTCGCGCAGCGACCGGGCGAGCGCGTCGGCGTCGCCGCTCCAGCCGTCGAGCGCGAGGCCGGCACGGGCGAAGGGGCCCTCCGGCTGCTGGCTCAGACGCGCGTCCAGCAGGCCGACCGCCTCGCGCCGGGCAGCGTCCAGCGCGGCGCCGTGCTCGGCCATGCGGGCTTCGAGCGCGCTCAGCCATTCGGGATCGGCGGGAGCGTCCTCCGATAGCAGGCGGTTGCGCTCGCGCATCGCGGCTTCGTAGCGCGTCGAATGGTGCGCATGGCCCGGAGCGAGCGCGAGCGTGAGGCGATCGAGGAAGCGGCGGCGCTCGGACGCACCCTCGACGAACAGCCGGTCCATCGCCGGAGTGAGCCAGAGGACCGTTACCCATTCGGCGAGCGACGTGGCGGCGGCGGGGGCAGTATTGATGCGCACGAGGCGGCGCTCGGGGGCGGCGGGTTGGGTGCCGGTGCCTATCTCTGTGTCGCCGAGGCGCGCGGCGACCGCGAAGCCGCCGGGGCCGCCCTGGCGCGCCATCTCGGAGAGGGGGGCGCGGCGCAGCCCCCGGCCCGGCGCAAGGAGCGAGAGCGCCTCGAGGATGTTGGTCTTGCCTGCGCCATTCTCGCCGGTGAGCACCACGAAGCCGGGGCCGGGCGCGAGCAGTGCGTCGGCGTGGTTGCGGAAATCGGTGAGGACGAGACGCGTGACGGCCATCGGAGCTGCACTAGCGCAAGGCCTTGCCGTGCGACAGCGCTTCGCCGAAGGAGACGTCGAAATCCGGGGGAAGACAATCGTGACTCGCTTGAAGCTGTTTCTCGCGGCGCTGGCCGTGCTGCTGCCGCTGCCCGCCTTCGCCGACATCACCGGCCATTATCTGTTCGACGGCAAGGTCGAGTTCACCGTCGAGGTCGCCTCCGACGGCAAGTCGCGGATCGACGTCCCCGGCAAGCTCGCGATCATCGGCCGCGACGGCACCGACTATCTGATCATGGAAAGCGAGGACGGACCCAAGGTCTTCCTGCTGCGGGACATGATCGGCGCGGCCCTTCCCAAAGAGGCACGACAATATCCGGAGGCGATCGCGTTCGGCATCGCCGCGGGCAAGCCCGTCACCGTCGCCGGGCAGCAAGGCGCCGGCTGGCTGCTGAAGCTCGTGAAAGGACCCGACGCCGACCGGAAGAAGCAAATCGAGTTCGCCCTGAGCGCCGATCCCGGGCTCGCGCCGATCGGCGACGTGTTCCGTCGCACGGTCGCCCCGATGCTCGACGCTTCGGTCAGCCTGTTCCCGGTGAGCTCGGGTTTCGGCGCGCGCGTTGCCGATCTTCTCGCCAAGGGTACGCCCCTCCGCGTGATGCCGATCGATACCGCTGCCGCCAGATCCGAGACCCCGGTCGTCGAGTTCAAGTCCCTCGACACCGCCCCCATCGGCGCCGCCCGGTTCGAGCTGCCGGCGCCGGTGACTCCGGTCTCCGACCTGGCGGGCGCAGG
>DATLJJ010000133.1:0-2202 GCA_035538975.1 Sphingomonas sp.
ATGCGCCATAGGCGAAGCGGTTGGGAACCCCGGTGATCGAGCTGGCGACCGATGCCATGTTGACGATCGATCCCCCACCCGAGGCGAGCATCGCCGGCAGCGCGGCACGGATCGTGCGGTAGAGCGCAGTCACATTGAGATCGAAGGAGAAGTTCCAGTCCTCCTCGCTGCAGTCGAGGATGGTCCCGCTCGCGACCACGCCCGCGCAGTTGAACAGCGCGTCGAGCGGGCCCGCCTCGGCGATGACAGCCTCGATCGCAGCCGGATCGAGCACGTCGAGCGCGCGGAGCGTGCAGCCCTCGAGCCCCGCGAGCGCGTCGAGGTTGCGATCGGTTGCCCATACGGTCGCGCCCTCGGCCGCGAACAACTCGGCCGATGCGCGGCCGATACCCTGCGCCGCGCCGGTGATCAGCGCAGTCTTGCCTGCCAGCCGCCCGCTCATGCCGCGGCCGCCATGCCGGGGGTGGGCGCGTCGGTACGCAACAGCCCTTCGGCCTTCAACTCTTCCCACAGTGCTGCGGGCAACACCGCCCGATAACGCTCCATTGTTTCCTCGGCCTCCTTCGGCTTTGCGATTCCCGGGATCACGCTCGCCACCGCCGGGTGCGCGAGCACGAACTGCAGCGCCGCCGCGCCGACGGGGACGCGGTGATGCGCGCACACGACTTCGATCCGCCGCGCGCGTTCGATGATCGCGGCGGGGGCGGGGGCGTAGTTGTAGGCGAGCTGCGGCGCGGCGGTGCCCGCGGCCAGGATGCCCGAATTATAGGGGCCGCCGATCACCACAGAGACGTGTTCGGCAAGGCATCGCGGCAGCAGCACGTCGAGCGCCTCCTGCTCGAGCAACGTATAGCGCCCTGCGAGCAGGATCACATCCATCCGCGCCCGGTCCATCAGCTCCAGGCAGACGGGAATCTCGTTCACGCCCAGCCCGAATGCGGCGATCGCCCCCTCGTCGCGCAGTCGCTCGAGCGCGCGGAAGCCGCCGCCCTCTACGAGCTGCGCGACCATCGCGGGGTGCGCCTCGCCGTGCGTCATGCGACCGATGTCGTGGACGTACAGGATGTCGATCCGGTCGCGGCCGAGCCGCTTCAGGCTAGCCTCGTGCGAGCGCAGGACGCCGTCATGGCTATAGTCGAACACCGGCACGAACGGCAGCGCCTGATGATAGCATTCACGCTCGGGCGGCAGGTCGCCCTCGGCCGCGTGCAGGAGCCGCCCGACCTTGGTCGAGACCACGACGTCGCTGCGACCCGCGAGGGCCGCGCCGAGCCGCTGCTCGGCCAGCCCGAAGCCATAGAAGGGCGCGGTGTCGGCATAGTCGATCCCGGCGTCCAGCGCGGTCGCGAGCGTGCGGGCCGCGTCCTCGTCCGAAACCGCACGATAGAGATTGCCGACCGGCGCGGTGCCGAAGCCGAGTTCGGGCAGCGCCAGAGCCGTTTCGGCCACGCGGCGGCGGGGAAGGGGATGGTTCACTGGTCCTCCAGCCGGAAGATGCATTGCATCGGAATCCATTTCTCGCCCGTGCCGGCATGCGGCAGCGGCTGCTGGAAGCGCCACATCAGCTTCTCCCATTCGGCGTTGGCGGGCGGCTCGGGCACGGGGCGCGGATAATCCTCCGCCACTTCGGCAATCATCGTCATACGATTGCCGGTGCGCCAGATCTCCATTGCCTCGAAGCCCTGCGCGTACAGGTGCGCGACGACCGCCGGCCATACCGCGCCGGGGGCGTGGCGCGCCTCATATTCGGCGATCAGCGCAGCATCGTCGACAAGGTCCAGCGCAAAGCACAGGCGCCGCATGACTCATCCTCTCCCCGGCCCCGCCGCGGAGCCGCTCCATTTGCGCAGACAATAGCAGACAAGGGCGCTTGCGCCAGTGGCGTTTAGCAAATATGAAAACAATGATCATCTACAAAAGATGAGCCTGTGTTTGCGGACGAGTGCGCCGCGCGTGAAAGGGGCTAGGCAGTCGATGCGGCACACCAGTACGCCGAAGAGTGAATCAGTAACCCGAGCCGGAGCAGCGCGATGACGATCATCACGAAGCTTCGCGTGCTCGACGTGCGCTTCCCGACGTCGACGCAGCTCGACGGGTCGGACGCGATGAACCCGGATCCGGACTATTCGGCGGCCTATTGCATTCTCGAAACCGATCAGCCCGGGCTTGCGGGGCACGGACTCACCTTCACGATCGGCCGCG
>DATLJJ010000134.1:0-13948 GCA_035538975.1 Sphingomonas sp.
GCGACGGTGCTGTTCGCGCTCTACTACGCCAATTACGTCTTTGGCTGGATCACCCCCGAGATGCTCGACTGGGCGCACCGCGACTGAGCTGCTGGCCGGCGTGGATTAGCGGGAACCGTACCCTGGCGAAGGCCGGAGCCCAGTTGCCACCATGCACCATGCAACAAAGAACGTCCGGCGCCTTCTCACTCGATCCGAAGCTGGCCCGCGGCCTTCGCAGAGGTACAGGGAACTCGAATGTGCGGTGATCAGGTCCGCAGCCGCTCGATCGCCTGAGCCAGCGCGACGTAGAGCTTGCCCATGTCCGACGACAGCAAGGTCACGCCCAGCGGCGAGCCTTCGCGCTGCGTCAGGATGTGCCGCAGCATCGCCTCGAAATCGTGGATGTAGCGATTGACGTTCTCGTGGAAGCCCGCGTCGTCGTCATAGAGCCGCGCGATCTCGCGTGACTGGGCCGGATCGAGCAGCCGCACCGCGCGCCGCGTGAAGACGCCGCGATCGCCCTTGAGATAGGCAGCCCAGGCGCTGTCCGCGACTTCGGCGTTGAAGGCCTTGGCGATGTCGATCGAGGCCGAGTTGAGCGCCTCGACCAGCAGCGAGACTCGCCGGGAGAAGTTCTCGCTGTCGGCCTTCTCGATCTCGCCGCGTGCCTCCGCGATCTGTGCCTCGACCTGCGAGGTGGTGTTGGCGAGCGAGACCATCTGTTGGGTCAGCCGCTCGGAGGCATGCGTCGCGGCGGCGATGGCGGCCTCGGTCGCCTCGGCCAGTTCGGCGAGCTGCCAGCGGACCGAACCGTCGACGGCGCGTTTGAGGGCCGCGTTGCTCGCGTCCTCGAGCGCGCGCGCCGCCTCGGGCACCACGCCAGCCAGCGTCTGGCGGGCATGACTGGCGGCTGCGGTCGCGGTCTCGCGGACCTGCAGCAATGCATCGACAAGTTGGGGCGCTGCGGTCTCGGCGAAGCGGCGCGTGGTGTCGATGGTCTCGTCGACGATGTTGCCGAGCGTCTGCGCCTGCTCGCCGCCGGTCGCGAGCGTCTCGAGCAGCGACGCCTGCGTCTTGGCGAGCGTGTCGCGCTGCTGCGAGACCACGCCGGCGATCGCCTCGATCGCGTCGTGCGTGCTCTCGGCGGCAGTGACGAGCGCGAGCAGCTCGGGCTTGGCGCCCGCAACCACCTGCCGGCTCGCCGCGATCCGGTCGTCGAGCCGCTCGAGCGCGGCAGGAAGCGTCTCGTCGATCTCCCGGGCCGAGGCGTCGAGCGCAGTCAGCAGATCCTCGGACGTGCCGATGACCTTGCGCGCCAGGTCATCGCCCGTGCGCAGTGCATGGCCCATCGCGTCCATCGATCCGTGGAGCGCGCTCACCGAAGCCGCGAGCGCCTGGGTGCGCTCCATGCCGCTCGTATGGAGTGCGTCCAGCTCGCGGTCGAGCCGGTCGACACCGCCCGAAAGACCCGCGAACAGCGCATCGCCGCGGCCCTGCTCCTCGCCGAGCCGTGCGCCGATGCGGCCGATGCGTTCCTCGATCTCGGCCATGCGCGCGCCCATAGCCTCTGCGCTGTCCCGCCCGGCGCGGTCGAGCGCCGCCTGGTTCGCGCCGAGCATTGCAAGGATCGCCTCACCCTGCGCGGCGATTCCCTTGCGCGCCTCGTCCACTGCCTGGGCTGCGCGGTCGAGGACGCCGTCGACGGCGTTCGACATCTCGCCGGTGACCTGCTCGAGTCGCGCGCTGGCGGTCTCGCTCGTAGCCTCCATCCGCGCGATGTGTGCCGCGAGCCGCTCGGCGGCGCCGCCGGCGATCGCGTCGGCTTCGCGCCCACGCTCGGCGAGCGCCGTGAGCTGCGCGTCGAGCGACGCTGCGCGCTGGCTCGCGAGCAGCCCCGCCGAGTCGAGCCGGCCCGCCATCTCGCGCATCTCGTCGTGCGCCTTGGGCAGCGAGGAAAGCACGATCTCGACGCGGCGCTCGGCCTCGGCGGTGGCCTCGCCGAGTGTGCGGCTGCTCGCATCGATGGCGCGCGCGTGCTGGCCGGCGGTCCCCGAGACCGATTCGAGCTGCTCGGCGGCGCGGTCGCCCATCGCGATCAGCAAATTGGTCTGCTCGGCGAGCATCTCGCGGTTCTCGGCGATCTTGCGCGCCAGCGTGGCGACGACTCGCTCGAGGCTCTCCGCCTCGGCCCGCATCGCGCGCGCAGTGGCGCCGAAGCGCTTCGCCTCCGCCCGGCTCGTGCGGAGCCCGAGCAGATAAAGGATGCCGATCAGCGCTGGCGGCACGCACATCGCGGCCAGCAGCTCGACCAGCGCAACGGGCTCGATCGGAGCGCGCAATGCCGGGAGCACCAGCCAGGTGGCCACGCCAACCCAGGCAAGCGCAGCAAGCACCGCAACCGCCGGCAGCACCCAGCCTGCGGCGGAGCGCTCGACTTCATATTCGTCTTCGGTCTCGAACATCGCGTCGAGCCCGGACTCGGCGTGCACGAAGCTGTCCACGTCCGGCTGATGCTGCGCGTTACCGCCGGCCGCGGCGCGTTTTGCGAATTCTGCGGGCTGTCCCCCAATCATACAGTTTGTGTATCACAAATCGCGGGGGCACCAACAGCGCGAACGCAACGAATGGTTAAGAGCCGTGGCTTAGCATTGCCGCCATGGCTTATGACCCCGGTGCGATCGATGCGACGCTGGCGGCAGCGGTGGGCGACGAGCCCGCGCTGATCGTCGAGCTGCGCGAGGCTTTCCTCGAAGGCGTGAAGCGCTGCCATGCCGCGATGAAGGGCGCCGACGGCCCCGAGAGCTGGACCGCCGCGGCGCTGCGGCTCAAGGGTCTCTCGGCGAGCTTCGGCGCGGTGCGCCTGATGGCGCTCGCCTCCGAAGCTGCGGCCGGGGAAGCCCGCGACGCCGAGGTGCTTCGCCGCATCCAGCGCGCGATCGAGCGGCTCTAGGCCCTAACGTTTCCGGCTCAGCTCGCGCATCGCGTCGTCGAGTCCGGCGAGCGTGAGCGGGAACATGCGGTCGTGCATCAGCTCGCGGATCAGGCGCACCGACTGCGAATAGCTCCAGTGCGCCTCGGGCAGCACGTTGAGCCACACCGCGGCGGGATAGGTGTTCACCAGCCGCTGCATCCACGTGGCGCCGGCTTCCTCGTTGAAATGCTCGACCGACCCGCCGGGATGGGTGATCTCGTACGCGCTCATCGAAGCGTCGCCCACGAACACGAGCTTATAGTCGTGGCCGTATTTGTGGAGCACGTCGAGCGTCGGCGTCCGCTCCGTGAAGCGGCGGGCATTGTCCTTCCACACGCCCTCATAGACGCAGTTGTGGAAATAGAAGAATTCGAGATTCTTGAACTCGCTCGTCGCGGCCGAGAACAGCTCCTCGCAAAGCTTGATGTGCGGGTCCATCGATCCGCCCACGTCGAGAAAGAGCAGCAGTTTGACCGCATTGTGCCGCTCGGGGCGCATGCGTACGTCGAGCCAGCCCTGCCGCGCGGTGCCGTCGATCGTCGCGTCGATGTCGAGCTCGTCGGCGGCGCCTTCGCGGGCGAAGCGGCGGAGGCGGCGTAGCGCGAGCTTGATGTTGCGCGTGCCCAGCTCGCGGCTGCTGTCGAGGTTGCGGAAGGCGCGCTGCTCCCACACCTTGATCGCCCGGCCGTGCTTCGAATCGCCGCCGATGCGCACACCCTCGGGATTGTATCCCGAGTTGCCATAGGGCGAGGTGCCACCGGTGCCGATCCACTTGCTGCCGCCCTGGTGGCGTTCCTGCTGTTCCTCCAGGCGCTTGCGCAGCGTTTCCATGATCTCGTCCCACGAGCCGAGCGACCGGATTTCGGCCATCTCCTCAGGCGTCAGGAACTTCTCGGAGACGGCCTTCAGCCATTCCTCCGGGATTTCGGCGGGCGCGGCGCCATAGCGGGTCTCGACGCCCTTGAAGACGTGCGCGAACACCTGGTCGAAGCGGTCGAGCAGCCCCTCGTCCTTCACATAGGTCGCGCGGGCGAGATAGTAGAAGGCCTCGGGCGTGTGCTCGATCACTTCGCGGTCGAGCGCCTCGAGCAGCAGCAGATGCTCCTTCAGGCTCGCCGGAATGCCGGCGGCGCGCAGCGCGTCGAGAAAGGCGACGAACATCCGTCCATTTTAGGGCGCGGGTTCGTACAAGGTCCAGTGCGTCCCCGAGAGGCCGTGCGCCCGCATGGAGGCGATCGGGCGATAGTGGTGCCCGCAGCGCTCGACCGCGAGAGGCGGCTCCTCGCCCTGAAACCGATCGGCGAGCAGGAAGCGCGCCGGGACGCACGCGTCGTTGCGGATTTCGAGACGATAGTGCGTCTGGGCGGCGCCCACTTCCAGCGCAGCAAGCGCAGTATCACGATCGATGAGGACGCGCGCACCCTGCGGCGCCCGGGCCTGCATCACGCGGATAGCAGCCGAGGTGTCGCCGCGCCGGTTGATCGCCAGGTCGACATCCTGGATCAGGCTGGCGACGAGGATCGCTGCAAAGGCCACGGCCGCTACCCGGCGCCGCCACCCACCGGCACGCCACCCGTTCCACAGCACCTCGCCCAGCAGGATGAGCAGCGCGACGCCGACGAGCAGATAATAGCGGGGGTGCGCGACATTGCCCGAATGGAGCAGCGCCAGCGTCAGCGGAAAGGCGAGGATCGCCAGCCGATGAAAGGCGATGCGCGATACCCCCGCGCTCGGCGCCAGGACTACCAGCGCCGGGATGAACGCGAGCCACCAGACCGTCACGATCGGGAAGCCCAGCGTATATTGGACCAGCACCGATACGCCGCGCAGGAACTGGACCCAGGTGAAGGGATCATAGTTGCCGAAGTGGAACCCGTCGCCATGCAGCGCGCCGGCGGCAAGGATCGCGAAGACCAGCCCGATCGCGACGATCGAAGGCGCGAACAGCTTGAGTGTTTCGACGAGCGCTGATCGCAACCCATCGCGCTTCCACAGCGTGAAGAAGACCCAGCCTGCGACCGCGAAGAAGCCGAACAACATGGTGAGCTGCGCCAGCGCACCCAGAAAGAAGCACAGCGCCAGCGCCGTGGCGGGGCTGCGCTCGGCCGCGCCCTCGAGCCTGCGGTCGACCAGCAGGATCGCGACGAGCAGCGCGAGCATCATCGGCGCATAGCCGCGCGCTTCCGATCCCATCGTCACCATTGCCGGCGACACCGCGAACAGCGTGGCGGTGACTGCAGCCACGCCCGCGCCGCGCCGCGCGCCGATCAGCCAGGCGATCCAGATCGAGGCGGTGCCCGTCACGATCGAAAGGCCGCGGACCAGCGGGGAGGGCGCCCCGAATCCCACCAGCTGCATCCACAGCGAGTTCAGATGATGGTTGTTGTCGTGATTGATGTTGAGGAAGACGCCGATCGGCGTGCCGGCGTCGCGCGCCTGCACCGCCGACCATGCCTCGTCGAGCCACAGGCCGCCCTGTGCTCCGGCGAGCCGCAGCGCGAAGCCGAGCGTGAGGATCGCGGCGAGCAGCCACCACCAGCGCCGATCAGCGTTCATTCGGATCCTTTGTCGGGAAAAAGGGCCGAGGCTAGTCGGCTACATAGGCGTCGATCAGCGAGCCGACATAGTCGGGCTGCCGGCCGCTGAGTTCGGGCGAGGGCGTCGCGCTGCGCACGGCCTTGCCCGTCGAGCGATCGGGCGCGCCATAGATGAAGCCGTTGACCGGATAGACCGAGCTGCCCAGCCCGTTGCGGTCGCGGTACCAGACCTTGACCATGCTCCAGTCGCCGCGCGGCGAGACGTCGAACAGCGTCACGTCCTGCTCGGGATGGCCGCGCTCGCCGTTGAAGCGCGACCAGTTGGCGTGGGTGATCATCAGCACGCGATCGTCGACGATCCGGCTCACCACCGCGACATGGCCAAGCCGCAGCCGATCGCTCCGCGCAAAGGCGATCACTGCGCCAACTCGGGGTGTGGAGCCGCGCGCATAGCGGCCCTTTGCCTGATCCCACCAGGTCCATGCGTCGCCGTAGATCTGAATGCCGGACGCTTCGCGCGCGAAGGGCACGCACTGGCCTTGATAATCGAGCAATGAATCGGCGCGCGCGGAAGGCGCGGCCAGAGCCGTTGCCAGCAACATCAGTGCGAACGCATGACGCATACAAGGGAGCCGTTACTATAACCCCACCCAAGCAACTGTATCGGGGAAGAGTTACCGGAACGTCAACCATGATCGTGACGTCCGTGGACCCACTCGACCAACACGAACGAGATGATCATCAGCAGATACCATGCGCCCAACTTGGCAGGCGACACCATCTCCCACCCGTCTTCCTGGCCCGGGTACATCCAGGCGCGCGAGTAGGTGCCGATGTTCTCTGCGAACCAGATGAACAGTGCGACGAGGAACCAGCCGAGCAGCAGCGGCATCCAGCGCTCTTCGCGCCAGACGGTGAAGCACACGCGCGTTCGCCAGAAGAGCAGCCCCGTCGCGGCGAACAGGATCAGCCGAACGTCCGGCAGCCAGTGATGCGCGAAGAAATTGACGTAGATGGCAGCAGCCAGCGCCCAGGTCGTCCAGCGCGGCGGATAGCCGGGAAAGCGGAAACCGAAGATGCGCCAGACCCGCGCGATATAACTCCCGACGGCTGCGTACATGAAACCCGAGAAGAGCGGCACGCCACCGATGCGGAGCAGGTTCGGCTCGGGATAAAGCCATGATCCGTGCGCTGTCTTGAACAGCTCCATCACGGTGCCGACGACGTGAAAGGCCAGGATCACCTTGGCCTCTTCGAGGCTCCCCAGCCGGAACGCGAGCATCCCGACGTGGATCGTCACAGCGCCGATGACGAGAAAGTCATAGCGCGCGACCGGCGCGTCGACAGGGTAGAAGAGGTGCGTGGCGAGCAGCAGACCCAGCAGCAGCCCGCCGAACAGGCAGGCCCAGCCCTGCTTGAAGCCGAACAGCAGGAACTCGTAGACCCAGGCCTTCCAGCCGGACTGGGGTTGCGCCGCCTCTAGCCGCGCGCGGACGCGGGCGAAGCGCGTGGCGCCGGGGCCGCCTGCGAGCATTCAGCCGATCGGCGGAGGCTGGCGCTCGAAGCGCGGGAGCTCGGGGTCGATGCAGGCCCAGCTCGGCGCCGCGTCGGTCCAGATCGTTACCTCGGGCGCGCGCAGTTCGGGGTCGTCCAGCGCCCCGGCGCGGATGATCACCAGATGCGGCCGCGCGTCGGACTTGCTGAAGATCGGCGTGCCGCATTCGGGGCAGAAGCCGCGGTGCATGATATTGCCGCTGTCCGCCACGTCGCGGCGCCAGCGAACCTCTCCGGTCACCGTTACTGCGTCGGCAGGGAAAACGACGTTCACCGTCGCATTCCCCGAAGCGAGATACTGGCACAGCCGGCACCAGCACGCGCGGGCAAGCAGCGGGTCGGCGGAGATGGTGACGCGCACCGCGCCGCAGAGGCAGCCGGCGCCGTGCGAAGGCGTGTCGCTCATTCGCCGGGCTCCACGCGGACGAGCAGCGCGCCTTCGGTCACCTGCGCGCCGGGCTCGGCATTGAGCTCGGCCACCGTGCCGTCGAAGGGGGCGGTGAGGCCGTGCTCCATCTTCATCGCCTCCAGCGTGACGAGGCGCTGGCCCTTGGTGACGGCGGCGCCGGGGATGACTTCCACCGCGGTGATGCGGCCGGGCATGGGAGCGAGGATGGCGCCGTCCGCCGCGGCACCGCTGTGTGCCACATCGGCGAAGCGCGTGAAGGTGAATGCCGCGCCGCCTTCGAACAGGGTCGCTTCCGATTCGCTGAATACGGCGCCAGCGCTCACCTCATAGGCGCGACCGCCGTCGTAGAGGTCGAGATCGTACGAGAATTTCGGAACCGCCTGGTTCTCCAGATAGAGCGTCACGCTGGTCTCCGGGGCGCGGTTCAGGCGGAAACCGGCCAAACCGCGCCTGCGATCCAGCGTTCGCGGCTCCCATTCGGATGGTGTTTTCCAACCGTCGAAGATCAGACGCTCCGCCGCCTCCTGCAGAAGCAGGTCGCTGGGCGTCGGAGCGGCGGTGAGATCGGCCTCATGGGCCGCAATGAAATTGGTGGAGAGCTCCTCCGCGGCGAAGGCCGGATGCTCCACGAGGCGCTTGAGGAACCAGGCATTGGTTTTCACGGGCGCGACGAGCGTGGCGCCGCACGCCGCGGCCAATCGCTCGCGACCAGCGTCGCGGGTGGTGCCGGAGGCGACCAGCTTCGCGATCATGGGATCGTAGAATGGCGAGATCGCATCGCCTTCCTCGACGCCGGTTTCGATCCGGGCGCTCTCGGGCAGGTACAGCGTTTCCAGCAGTCCCGTGCTGGGCAGGAATCCCTTTGCAGGATTCTCCGCATAGAGCCGCGCCTCCATCGCCCAGCCGTCGATCGCCAGCTCGTCCTGCCGCTTGGGCAGCGGTTCGCCGCTCGCCACGCGGAGCTGCCATTCGACGAGGTCCTGCCCCGTGATCTCCTCGGTCACCGGATGCTCGACCTGCAGGCGGGTGTTCATCTCCATGAACCAGATCCGGTCCGCGCGCAGACCCTCGGACGCGTCGGCGATGAACTCGATCGTGCCTGCGCCGACATAGTCGACAGCCCTCGCGGCGCGCACCGCGGCGGCGCAGATCGCCTCGCGCGTTGCCTCGTCCATGCCGGGGGCGGGGGCTTCCTCGATCACTTTCTGGTGGCGGCGCTGGAGCGAGCAGTCGCGCTCGAACAGGTGGACGACGTTGCCGTGGCTGTCGCCGAACACCTGCACTTCGATGTGGCGCGGGCTGAGGATGTATTTCTCCAGCAGCACGCGATCGTCGCCGAACGACGAGGCAGCCTCGCGCTTGCAGCTCGCCAGCGCGTCCGCGAAATCGGCCGCCGCATCGACGCGGCGCATGCCCTTGCCGCCGCCACCCGCCACGGCCTTGATCAGCACCGGATAGCCGATCGCGTCGGCCTCGGCCTGGAGCCGTTCGGGGCTCTGGTCTTCGCCCAGATAACCGGGGGTCACCGGCACGCCCGCGGCGATCATCCGCTCCTTGGCGGCATCCTTGAGCCCCATTGCGCGGATGCTGTCGGGGCCGGGTCCGATCCAGATCAGCCCGGCATCGATCACCGCCTGTGCGAAGTCGGCATTCTCGGAGAGGAAGCCATAGCCGGGGTGGATCGCCTGGGCGCCGGTTGCCCTGGCAGCGGCGATGATCTTCTCGCCGACGAGATAACTTTCGCGCGCGGGCGATGGGCCGATGTGGACGGCCTCGTCGGCCTGACGGACGTGGAGCGCCTTTGCGTCGGCGTCCGAATAGACGGCGACCGTGCGGATACCCATCGCGCGGGCGGTGCGGATGATCCGGCAGGCGATCTCGCCGCGGTTCGCGATCAGCAGCGAGCGGATCATGGGTGGCGCTCCGGGAAGCCGTGGCGCTCGTGGAGCGCGCGCAGCAGGCTGGGCATGTCGTTGGCGAAGCCGCCGTCCCAGACGAGTGCGGGGAGGTTCTGGTTGGCCTCGCCGATCGCCGCGATCACCTGCGGCCGCGGGCGCGGATAGGCGATGCGGATCACTTCGATGTTTGCCGCGCGATCGGGAAAGGCGGCGAGCAGCCCCTCGATCGTGATACAGTCCTGGCAATAGAAGCTGCGCCCCGGAAGATCGGGGTCGGCGAACTCGGAAGGCAGGAGGAAAAGCCGGTCGCGCGTCATTCGGCGGTGCATCCGGTGGTGCGCTGCGACCAGGTGACGTTGAGCACCTTCCACTGGCCGCTCGCACGGACGAGGCTGAAGTGGTTGACGCCGCAGTGGTGCGCCTTGCCGTCGACGAGGAAGGTGTAGGGCGCCCAGACCATCGCGATGTCGCCGTCGATCTCGACCGCGGGATTGGTGATGCGTTCCTCGTACTTCTCGGGGCCGGGCTTGATGTTGCCCGTGAATTCGCTCCAGCTCAGGTGGCGCAGGCTGCGCGTGCCGTCGGGCTTCTCGACTGCGACCGCGACATGTCCTTCGGGGAGTACCTGCCGCGCGATCGCAGCGCCGTCACGCGCGGCGAGGCCGGCGAACATCGCACGGATCGGGGCAAGCACCGCGACCTCCTCCTCGCCGGGGGGCGGCAGCGCGGTGCCCTTGACGATCGGAGCGACGGGCGTGGTCTGGAGCCCCAGCAACAGGGCGAGCATCAGGGTCATGGGTGCGCGAAATCCTCTCGGGACGAGGGGATGCGCCGCGCCGCGCCGGAGCCGGGCGACCCTCCCCTCATGTGATGGAGGGGACGGTCACACAGCCGCCGGATCGGGTCAACCGTCTGGCTGGTCAGTCCCGACGGTCACTCATTGTCCGGCGCGCGGGGGCGGTCGGGGCGGCGCTCCTGCGCGTGCTCGATCGCATTGCCCTTGCGCACGCGCGTCGCGGCATTCGGCTCGGCGACGTGCGCGATCTCGTCCTGCGCGCCGATGTCGCGCGCCATGGTGCCGCCGCTCGCCCCGCCATGCGAGGGGCCGGGTTCCATGCTGTCGATCAGCGCGCTGTCGTCATGGTCGCGCGCGGCGGTGGTACGGGGATGTTCCATCATGCGCCTCCTGATCCCGGGTCAATGCCGGGGAAGGGGAGGCGTTCCCCCTCACGCGGTGAAGCGTTTGGTGAAACCCTTGTGCGCCTTCTCGCCCTCGGCCGGATAGGCTTCGACATGGTCGATGCGCGCGAGCGGTGGGCCGCTGTCGAGCCCCTCGATCATCCGGTCGAGCATTTCCTCTTCGGCCGAAGCGAGGATCTCGACGCGCCCGTCGCGCGTGTTGCGGACCCAGCCGGTGATCCCGGTGCGCTGCGCGTTGCGGACCACCCAGTCGCGAAAACCGACGCCCTGCACGCGCCCGGAAACGAAGATACGCCTTGTCGCCATAAACCCCACGCTCACTCGAGCCGCATTCTGCAGGCTCCAGCGTGTTTCTGTAGCACGGCCTACGCCAGACGCAGGAGATCGATCCCTCCGTTCGCCGCAGCCCGAGCACGTGTCAGGGGTAGGAAATCGCGATCACCTCATATTCGCGCTCGCCGCCGGGGAGCATCACGCGCCTGAGATCACCCGGCGCGGCCCCGCGGAGGGCGCGCGCGAGGGGCGCGTTCCAGCCGATCAATCCCTTGGCCGCATCCGCTTCGTCGTCGCCGACGAGCGTCAGCGTGCGCTGGTTGTCGTCCTCATCGGCGATGGCCACGGTGGCGCCGAAATAGACGCGGCTGCGATCCTCCTGCTTCGCGGGGTCGACGACCTTCGCCGCCTTCATCCGCTTCGACAGCCAGCCGAGCCGCCGGTCGATCTCGCGCAGCCGCTTGCGGCCGTAGATATAGTCGCCGTTCTCCGACCGGTCGCCGTTGCCCGCGGCCCAGGCGATCGTCTCGACGAGCTGCGGCCGCTCGGTCGCGAACAGCGCGTCATATTCGGCTTTGAGCGCGGCGTATCCGGCAGGCGTGATGTAGTTGGGACGGTCCATTGATTTGGCTTTAGTTGATCCACGCGAGGCCGCGAAAGGGAAAGAAGAAGATTGTGCGCGCGGAGGCGCGGAGTGATCAGCCGCCGAGACAGCGGCAGCCACTATCGAATGCTGTCGGCAGGATACGAGGACAGAGGGTCTCTAGTTCCGAACCTCCGCGTCTCCGCGTCTCCGCGTGAATCCTGATCTGCGCGCCTCCTCGTTCGAGGCGAAATCAGCCCGGCCGGCTCTTGCCCAGATACCAGCTGATGTTGTTCGGCCCGCGCGAGCGCGCGTGCTGGGGGTTCATCAGGTCGTAGACCACGGCGTTCTCCAGCACGCGCTGGACATAGTTCTTGGTCTCGAAGATCGGGATCTGTTCGACCCAGCGCAGCATGTCGGCGCCGGGGAGCCGCGGGTCGCCGTTGGCGCGGATCCACCGGTTCACGTTCCCCGGGCCCGCATTGTACGCCGCCACGGCCAGCGGATAGCTGCCGTAGAGATTGAACATCCGCTTGAAATAGCTCGATCCGAGCTGGATGTTGTAGTCGGTGTTCTGGGTCAGCGAACCCACGTCGTAGCTCAGCCCCAGCTTGGTCGCGGTCTCGCGTGCCGTGCCGGGCATCAGCTGCATCAGCCCGCGCGCGCCGGCGTGGCTCACCGCGGCGCGATCGAACTGGCTCTCCTGGCGCGCGATCGCGTGGATCATCGTCCAGTAGTCCTGGTGCCCCTCGGGCACGCGGATCGAGGGGAAGCCCGCGGCGGTATAGTCCGAAAGTCCGTTCTGGAGCGCGCTGCGCCCCACCATCACGCCCAGGTCGGGCCGGCCGATCGTGCGGCTGAGCTCGGCGGCGAGCGCGTGGTCCGCCTCCGTGGTCGCATCGCGTGCGATCTGGCGGACGAACAGGCCCTGGTCGGCATGATTGCCCATCGCGCCGAGCTGCTGTGCGGCGCGCACCGTCTCCTTCGCGTAAAAGGTCTGGCGCACGGCCGCATCGATCGGGCGCTGGGCGCTCGTCGGTGCGCGCAACGGCCGGCCGGTGCGCTCGGACGCCAACTGTCCGTAATAGAGGTCGGGGAATCCCGTGGCGCGCGCGAAATAGGATTGCGCCGCGGCCTGGTCGCCCGCGGCCTCGGCGGCACGGCCCGCCCAATAGAGTCCCTTGGACTGGGTCTGGGGCGTCTTGGAACCGCGCGAATAGCGATCGAACATGCCGATCGCGTCGCGGGGACGCATCAGGTCGTAATAGGCAGTCGTGCCCGCGAGCCAGACGAGGCTGGTATAATCGTCGCGCTCGCCCAGCGGCAGCTCGCTGATGTCGGTGCCCGGCGCGAAGGCGTCGTCCACCCGGCTCGCGATCTGGTAGGCGAGGCTGTACTGCCGGTCGGCGGCCGCCCCGCGCGCCGCGGTGAGCAGCACTTCGTACCATTCCTCGGCATCGCCCGGATAGGAGGTCAGCACCGGCCGGTTGGCAAGATAGGAGCGCATCGCCTGCTCCTGCCCGCCGTCGCGCATCCAGCTCGCGCGATCGGCGATATAGCCGGGATCGCTGTTGCCGAGCGTCTGCGCCGCGGCGCCGCGGGCGGCGGCGTCGGGCGCCTTGGTGCGATAGGCGAGCCGCGCCTCGAACACCGGGCGTCGCGGGGAAGTGAGGAAGGCGAGCTGGCGCTGCGCCGCGGAGAACGATCCCCTCCACAGCAGCATGTCCATCCGCGCGTCATGGTCGCTCGGCGTGAGCGCGGCGGAGAAGGCAGCGATCAGCTTCGATTCGTCGCTCGCGCGCAGCACGCCCGAGCGCCAGGCGCTACGCGCCTGCTCGTTGGCTTCGGCGCGGCGTCCCGAGGCGGCGAGCGCCTCGGCGTAGCGGATATGGCCCGCGGCCGTGACCGGCGGGAAGCGCTCGAAGAAGCGGATGACGAGCGCCGGCGCCCAGGTGCCGCTGTCGAGCACCGTCTCGGCGGCCGCGCGGCGACTCGTCTCGCCGGGCCATCCCGGGTGCGCGAGCATGAAATTGGCATAGTCGGAGAAGGGCCAGTTGTCCGACTGCTGCAGGCGCTTCCATTCCACCAGCGCCTGCGAAAGGTCGCCGGACTGGGCGTAGCTTTGGGCGCCGCTTTCGAACGCCGTCCGATACAACCCCACTTGCTCCTGTACGACCTGGGACGAGGCTGCCAACCCCGAAACCCCCGCCAACAGCAGCCCACTCTTCAACGCAGAACTGAGCATGCTGGACATGATACGCAACCGCGGCCTATCTGCCACCCCCGATTATCACCTAAGGAATATTTTCGGCATGTTCTCCGGCTCGATCCCGGCGCTGGTGACGCCTTTCCGCAACGGCGCGTTCGCGGAAGAGGTGTTTCGTGCATTCGTCGACTGGCAGATCGAGCAGGGCTCGGCTGCGCTGGTGCCGTGCGGCACCACCGGCGAGGCCGCGACCATGCCTAAAGACGAGCATTTCCACGTCGTCCGCGTCTGTGCCGAGCAGGCGAAGGGCAGGGTGCCCGTGCTCGCCGGCGCGG
>DATLJJ010000135.1:0-3372 GCA_035538975.1 Sphingomonas sp.
GCGCCTATCTGGCGAAGCTGGGCGTCGCCGGGGACAATGTCGACGCGCTGCTCGGCATGCCCATCGAACGGCTGATCGAAGGACTGGCGGCGCGCGATCCGATCCTCGGCGGCGGCGTCTATTTCGGGCCGGTGCTCGACATGCGCTGGCTGACCCGCCATCCATTCTGGCCCGACGCCAATCCGCAGTCGCTCGGCATCCCCATGATCCTGGGCAACACCCGCGACGAGACCCGCGGTTTTAACGATCCCGATTCGCCCAAGATGCAGGGCCTGAACTGGGACAATCTCGCCCAGCGGATCGCGCCCGAGCTGCGTATCGACATCCTGCCCGAATGGGTGGTCGAGCAATATCGCAAGCAATTCCCCGACTGGTCTCCGGCGGATGTCTTCTATGCCTCCACCACTGCGGGACGGAGCTGGCGCGGGCAGGTGATCGAAGCCGAGGAACGCGCGCGGGCGGGTGCGCCCGGCTGGGTCTACCAGCTCGATTTCGGATCGCGCACCGATCCGCGGCGCGGCGCCTTCCACACGATGGATATCCCCCTCGCGTTCGGGACGCTGGGCGCCTCGGGCTCGCAGACCGGTACCGGCGCCGATGCGCGTGCGGCGTCGCAGGCGATCCAGGACAGCTTCGTCGCGTTCGCCACGAAGGGCGACCCGAACCACAGGGGACTGCCCGTCTGGCCGCGCTACGATCTCGACAAGCGCACGACGATGATCTTCGATGTGCGCCCACGTATCGAGAACGACCCGCGCAAGTGGCAGCGCGAGCTGTTCGCGCGTGTGCCCTATATCCAGCCCGGCACCTGAGACCGGGCGCAATCGGGAGATGCCAATGAAGCTCGATCGCCGCTCCGCCCTCCTCGCCGGCCTCGCCACCCCACTCGCCGCCGCCGCGCAGACCGCGCCGCCCGCGCTGCCGGACAAGCCGGTTCCCGCAGGGCTTCCCGAGCCGGACGAGACGATCGATCTCTGGCCAAAGGGTGTTCCGGGCCGTCCCGCCAAACTGCCCGTCGAAACCGTGGTCGAGCGCAGCTCCGAAGCGCAGCTGGCCGACCGCGCGGTGAGCGGAATCGCCAACCCGCGGCTCGTCGTCTTTCGCCCGCGGATCGCCAACGGCGCTTCGATCCTGATCATGCCCGGCGGCGGCTATGTGCGCGTGGTGATCGACCGCGAGGGCTATGAGCTTGCCCGCTGGCTCGCCGCGCGGGGCTTCACCGCCTATGTACTCTTCTATCGCCTGCCGGGCGACGGCTGGGCGGCGGGGCCGGACACGGCGCTCTCGGACGCGCAGCGCGCGATGCGGTTGATCCGCGCGCGCGCCGGCCGCGACGGGCTGAATCCCGAGAAGGTGGCCGCGATGGGCTTTTCGGCGGGCGGGCACCTCTGCGCCGACCTCGCCACCCGCTTCGCCGCGGAGACCTACAAGCCGGTCGACGCAGCCGACAAGCTCGGCGCCCGGCCCTTCGTCGCGGCGCCGATCTATCCGGTGATCTCGATGACCGCGCCCACCGCCCATCCGGGCTCGCGCGAGCAGCTGATCGGCCGCGACGCCACACCCGCGCTGGAAGCGGCGCATTCGCCGGACCGCAACGTCACGTCCCGGACCCCGCCCTGCTTCCTGGTCCATGCCGAAGACGACGGCACGGTTCCCGTCGAGAACAGCCTGCTCTTCCGCGCCGCGCTGCGAGCGGCGGGCGTACCGGTGGAGACGCACCTGTTCACCGCCGGCGGCCATGGCTTCGGACTGCGCAGGGCTGCAGGCAAGCCCGCCGAGGTGTGGCCCGAGCTGTTCCTCACCTGGGCACGGACCCAGGGCTTCGGCTGAGGCGCAAAAGAAGAGGGCGACCGGTCAGTGACCGATCGCCCTCTCCTCGAATGCTGATGTCAGCCGATCAGGCGGCGTCGCCGGCCTTCTTCTTCTCGGCGTAGACGCGGACCGGCTCCTTGGTGCCGGCGACCACGTCCTTGTCGACCATCACCTCGTCGACCCCGTCCATCGACGGCAGGTCGAACATGGTGTCGAGCAAGATGCCTTCCAGGATCGAGCGAAGACCGCGCGCGCCGGTCTTGCGCTCGATTGCCTTCTTCGAGACCGCAACCAGCGCGTCGTCGGTGAAGCCGAGCTTGACCTGCTCCATGTCGAACAGCTTCTGATACTGCTTGACCAGCGCGTTCTTCGGCTCGGTGAGGATCTTCACCAGCGCGTCGACGTCGAGATCCTCGAGCGTCGCGATCACCGGCAGACGGCCGACGAACTCGGGGATCAGACCGAACTTGAGCAGATCCTCCGGCTCGACCTGCTTCAGCGTCTCGCCCGTGCGGCGCTCGTCCGGCGCGGCGACATGCGCGCCGAAGCCGATCGACTTGCCCTGCAGGCGATCGCCGATGATCTTCTCGAGGCCCGAGAAGGCGCCGCCGCAGATGAACAGGATGTTGGTCGTGTCCACCTGCAGGAATTCCTGCTGCGGATGCTTGCGGCCGCCCTGCGGCGGAACCGAAGCCGTCGTGCCTTCCATCAGCTTGAGCAGCGCCTGCTGAACACCCTCGCCCGACACGTCGCGGGTGATCGACGGATTCTCGGCCTTGCGGCTGATCTTGTCGATCTCGTCGATGTACACGATGCCGCGCTGCGCCCGCTCGACGTTGTAGTCGGAAGCCTGGAGCAGCTTGAGGATGATGTTCTCGACGTCCTCGCCGACATAGCCGGCTTCGGTGAGCGTCGTCGCATCCGCCATGGTGAAGGGCACGTCGAGGATGCGCGCCAGCGTTTGCGCGAGCAGCGTCTTGCCGCACCCGGTGGGGCCGACGAGCAGGATATTGCTCTTCGCCAGCTCGACGTCGGCACCCTTGGCGCCGTGGTTGAGCCGCTTGTAATGGTTGTGCACCGCGACCGAGAGCACGCGCTTGGCCTGCTTCTGCCCGATCACATAGTCATCGAGGACGTCGCAGATTTCCTGCGGCGTGGGGACGCCGCCGTCCTTCTTCGACACCAGCGCGGACTTGGTCTCTTCGCGGATGATGTCGTTGCAGAGCTCGACGCACTCGTCGCAGATGAAGACGGTCGGCCCGGCGATGAGCTTGCGTACCTCGTGCTGCGACTTGCCGCAGAACGAGCAATAGAGCGTGCTCTTGGAGTCACCGCCGCTGAGCTTGGTCATTCAATTACATCCTTCACGCGCCGGACGCGTTCACCGCTCCCCCGCATCCTACACGCGAGGCTCTGTCCGGCAATCCATAATCGGCCCGCGCGCCGGCGGTTCCGTCTCCTCCGCAGGCTCGGGGCCGGCGGAGGAGAATAAAGCAAAGTCCTTAAGCAGCCGCTGACGCGTCTTCCGCCGGGGCGGGCCGCTTCTCGTAAACCTCGTCC
>DATLJJ010000136.1:0-3203 GCA_035538975.1 Sphingomonas sp.
CGCCGAGACGCGTTCCTTGGTCGCGTCCTTGCCGGGGAGCAGCGTATCGATCTCCTGCTTGCCGGCTTCCCTGGCCGCCTGCGCCACTGCGCTCGCGCGGTCGGCGAGCTTGCGGCCGACAGGATCGAGCAGTTCGCGTTCCTTTGCCGGGCGAGGCACCAGCATGCCGATCAGCACGCCGAGCGCTACGCCGCCCGCGACCAGCGCCACCGGGTTCTCGCCCAGCTCCTCGACCGTGCGGCGAGCCTTGTCCCGGCTGGAGGCCCTGTTCTCGTTCGCGGCCCCGCCGCCCTTGCCGTTGCTCATCCTGGCTGTCCTTTCTTCGCGCGTCTGGCGCGCTTCGTTTCGTTGCTGTTCAAACCCGTAGTGCGAGCCCCGGTTGCATCGTCGCGCCGCCGGCCGCGGAGGATGTCGAAGATCCAGCCGCGCGCCATCACCAGCCCGACTGCCCCGGCGAAGGCGGCGACGGCATAGGGCCGCGAGCGCACTGCTGCGGCGCCCTTGCGCGCTACCGAGGTAACACCCTGCGTCGCCGTCTCGATCGCGTTGTTCGTGAGCGTCGAGGGCTTGAGCCGCTGCTGCACTTCGCCCAGCGTCCCGAACAGCCGCGCCCGGGCGGCCGCTACTTCGGCCTCTGCGGCGAGCAGGCGCGGGGTGGCGGTGGTCATTGGCCCGCTCCCGTCATCCGTCGGAAGTGGCGGTACGCCAGCCAGCCGAGCAGCGCGGCGATTGCGATCGTCGCGAGCACGACGATCAGCGTCGCCCAGCCGGGGCCGACCAGCGTGGCCAGCGTCATCACCAGTCCCACGATCAGCGCGATGGCCGCGGCGAGCGCCAGCAGCACTGCCGCGCCGCCAAGGATGAGCCCGGCATTTGCCTGCGCCAGCTTGTCGATTGCGACCGCGCGATAATAGCCGATCTCGGCACGTGCGAAGCCCTTGCCGTCCTCGACCAGCCGGCCGAACAGCGCTCCGATGCTCTCTTCCTGATCGCCCGGCTCTTCCACCCCCCGGCGTCCCGATCAGGCGTTGGACGAGCCGGCGCCGTCGCCCGTATCGGCGGCAGCGTCGAAGCCCGACTTGATGAGGCGCGCCAGCACGAAGCCCACGGCCGCGGCGGTGCCCACGGCGATCGCGGGGCTCTTGCGCACGAAGTCCGACGCCTGGTCGAGCAGCTCGTCGACTTCCTTGCCGCGCAGATTCTCCGCGAAGCCCGCGATGCCGTCGGCGGCCGAACGGGCGTACCGGCCATATTGCTCGCCCAGCTTGGCGTCGACGTCGTCGGCGGCGCTGCGCATCATGCTCGCCACCTCGTCGAGCGCGCCGCTCGCGCGTCCCATGCCCTCGCCGGCGAAGGCGCGTGCGCGCTCGGCGGCCTGGCTGCCGAGCTTGCCGGCTTCCTCCTTCAGCGTCGCCGTGGGGCCGCGCTTCGTTTCCGCCAGCCCTTCGTCGGGCTCGAAGCCGATCTCTGCCGTGCCGACGCCGCCGGCGTCTGCCTCCAGCTTGGCATCGGCGTCGAACGTCACCTGTTCGCCGGACCCCTTGGTGCCCTTGGTCGTCTTGCTCTCGTCAGCCATGCCGAAGCCCTTTCCGTTGCTCAGACCAGAGAACCACAGCCGCCATCCACGGTTCCATCCTCCGGCGTTGCCCGACGCCGCGCGACTGGCTAGAGGCTCGCGCGCGCCCCGGAACATTCCGGACCCTTAGTTAGGGAGACCATTACGTGACCGCAATCATCGACATCCACGCCCGCCAGATCCTCGACAGCCGCGGCAACCCCACGGTCGAGGTCGACGTGATGCTCGAGGACGGCAGCTTCGGCCGCGCTGCGGTGCCCTCGGGTGCCTCTACCGGCGCCCATGAGGCGGTGGAAAAGCGCGACGGAGACAAGTCGCGCTGGATGGGCAAGGGCGTCGAGGAGGCGGTCGAGGCCGTCAACGGCGAGATTTTCGAGGAAGTCGTCGGCATGGAGGCCGAGGACCAGGCCGATCTCGACCATGCGATGATCGAGCTCGACGGCACGCCGAACAAGGGCCGCCTGGGCGCCAACGCGATTCTGGGCGTGAGCCTGGCCGCGGCCAAGGCGGCCGCCGACGCGCGCGGGCTGCCGCTCTATCGCTACGTCGGCGGCGTCAACGCGCACGTACTGCCGGTGCCGATGATGAACATCATCAACGGCGGCGAGCACGCCGACAATCCGATCGACTTCCAGGAATTCATGATCGTGCCGGTCGGCGCGGAGAACATCGTCGAAGCAGTGCGCTGCGGCTCGGAGATCTTCCACACGCTCAAGAAGAAGCTGCACGACAAGGGGCTGGCGACCGGCGTGGGCGACGAGGGCGGCTTCGCGCCGAACATCGCCTCGACCAGCGAGGCGCTCGACTTCATCATGGCGAGCATCGAGGCGGCGGGCTACACGCCGGGCGACGACGTGATGCTCGCGCTCGACTGCGCCGCGACCGAATTCTTCAAGGACGGCGCCTATCACATCACGGGCGAGGGCAAGGTGCTGTCGCCGACCGGCATGGCCGAATATCTGGCGGACCTCGCCGCGCGCTACCCGATCTTCTCGATCGAGGACGGCATGGGCGAGGACGATTTCGAGGGCTGGAAGGCACTCACCGACATGATCGGGGGCAAGGTCCAGCTCGTCGGCGACGACCTGTTCGTCACCAACCCGAAGCGGCTGGCCGAAGGAATCGAGAAGGGGCTGGCGAACTCGCTGCTCGTGAAGGTCAACCAGATCGGCACGCTGACCGAGACGCTGGAGGCCGTGAACCTGGCGCAGCGCGCGTCGTACACCGCCGTCATGTCGCACCGTTCGGGCGAGACCGAGGACGCGACGATCGCCGACCTCGCGGTCGCCACCAACTGCGGTCAGATCAAGACCGGCAGCCTCGCGCGCTCGGACCGGCTCGCCAAGTACAACCAGCTCATCCGTATCGAGGAAGAGCTGGGCGATGCCGCGATCTATGCCGGGCGGTCGGTGCTGAAGTGATCCTTTCCTGATCCTCCCCCTCCGGGGGGAGGTTCTGGCAATCGGCCGATTCGCAGATTCTGCCGCAAAATCCGTGCGGAAGTAACAATCCGGACACATGCGGGGTTGATTCGCGAATCGGCTTGCGCGAAGAGTCAAGCCATGTCGCGCAGTTCGCCCGTTCGTACCCTGCTTCGCCGTGCCGGACTGCCCGCCGCGGTGCTGAT
>DATLJJ010000137.1:0-6101 GCA_035538975.1 Sphingomonas sp.
GCATCGGACCCGGGCGCATGCTCCGAGCCAAATCGGGGAGGTACCTGCGCATGTTCGAAACGCTTCTGCTCCTGCTCGCCGCCGGCCAAGGCCAGGCCGCCATCGCCGACCCGCTCGCCCTCGCCCGAGAGGGCAAGATCCAGTGCATCGCGCCCAACAAGGAGAAGAAGAGCTGCATCGGAATGGCATCCTATACGGTGCGCCCCGACGGCTCGTTCGACACAACGGCGCGCGTGCTGATCGCTCCCACGCCGGCGATCGTGATGGAGACGCGAAGCTCGGGGAAGAAGGAGGCTGACGCGCTCTGCTCGGTCATCCGGCGGCAGGATTATGCCGATGCCAGGATCACGATCGGAGACACGCCGGCCGATGCCGCGACCGGCGACGCAATCCGCAGCCAGCTTCTCGGCGCAATCGCCACGCTGGACGGCAAGAAGGCCTGCTCGCGCGCCGTACCCGAAGGCGAGGTGCTACGTATCGACGTGACGGTGGATGGCATGGCGCGTCCGGAGCTGACGCAACGCTCGATCTGGGTGCGTCCCGACGAGGGTTACAAGCTCGGCATGTGAGCCGGACGCTGCCGGGCTATTCGACCTTGTAGCCATCCCCGGCTGAGACCCAGCGGACGGCGCGGTCGAGATCCGGCTGCGCAACGCCATCAAGCGTCGTCTTGCTGATCAGCACACCGTTTTCGACGCGATCGCGATAGCAGCGCTGGCGACCGTTGAGCGGCGCCAGCGCGTCCCCGAGTTGACGGCGCAACGTGTCCTGCAGGGACTTGGCGAGCTTCGCATCGGGTTTGGTGAAGGTCGCGGACGAGAGCGTGTCGGTGCGGTGCACGAAGCAGGCCGCACCGCCCACGAGCTTGCCGGCCATGCGATAATGGACCTGAATTCCGGCCGGGCCGCCCATGCCCGTCACTTCAGCCTCGAAGTTGCCGTCGGGCTGGACTGTGAAGCGTGTCAGCGTGCCGCATGTCTTGCGCGCGGGATCAGGCGCCGTGCAGCGCAGCAGCCCCTCGCGGGCAGGCGTGAGCGTGTCTTCATCCCCCCCGGCCTGAGCCGCGATAGCAAGAAGGACGGGAAAAATGATCATCTGCCTTGCTCCCTTGCCTCAGGCAGCAGCCTTCTCGGCCGCAATCGCACCGCGCACGGCGGCCAGCGCGTCGGCCGCTTTGCTGCCGTCGGGACCGCCGCCCTGCGCCATGTCGGGACGGCCACCGCCGCCCTGCCCACCCAGCACCTCTACGGCGCGCTTGACGAGGTCGACCGCATTTTGTGCACCAGCGAGATCGTCGGTGACGCCAACCGCGACCGACGCCCGGCCGTCGTTGACCGCAACCAGAGCGACCACGCCCGATCCGATCCGCGCCTTGGCCTCATCGACTGCTCCGCGCAGCGCCTTCGCCTCGAGCCCGTCGAGCACCTGGCCGACGAAGTTCACGCCCCCTACCTGCTCCGGTCCCACGGGCGCGGCCGAGCCGCCGCCGCCCAGCGCCAGTGCCTTCCTGGCGTCGGCCAGCTCGCGCTCGAGCTTGCGGCGCTCCTCGACCAGCGCGGCGACGCGCGCCGGCACTTCGTCTGGCGAAGCCTTGAGCGCAGCCGCGGCTTCCTTGAGACGTTCGTCGCGACCATTGAGCCACTGGCGGGCGCCTTCGCCGGTCAGTGCCTCGATACGCCGCACGCCTGAGGAGACCGCGCTCTCGGAGATGATCTTGAAGATGGCGATGTCGCCCGTCGCATTGACGTGCGTGCCACCGCAGAGCTCGACCGAATAGGACGCATCGGCGGCACGGCCCATCGAGAGCACGCGGACCTCGTCGCCATATTTTTCACCGAACAGCGCCATGGCGCCCGCGGCGATCGCATCGTCGGGCGTCATCAACCGCGTGCTCACCGCCTCATTGTGGCGGATCTGCGCGTTCACATCGGCTTCGATGTCGGCGATCTCCTCGGCCGTCAGCGCCGAGGGATGCGAGAAGTCGAAGCGCAGCCGCTCGGGCGCCACCAGGCTGCCCTTTTGCGTCACATGGCCGCCGAGCCGCTTGCGCAGCGCCGCGTGGAGCAGGTGGGTCGCACTGTGGTTGGCGCGGATGCGATCGCGCCGCTCGGCATCCACCGACAGGTGCACCGTGTCGCCTATTGCGACTTCGCCGCCCTCGATCTTTGCATGATGCGCGTGGAGACGTCCGAGCGGCTTCGACGTGTCCTCTACACTAGCGCGCAGCCCCTTCTCGTTCGAGATGGTCCCGGCGTCGCCCATCTGGCCGCCGCTCTCGCCGTAGAAGGGCGTCTGGTTGGTGAGCAGCGTCACACTGTCGCCCGGCTTCGCGCTGTCCACGCGCGCGCCGTCCTTGACGATCGCGACGATCTGCCCCTCACCCTCGGTCCCGGAATAGCCGATGAACTCGGTGCCGCCGAGCTCGTCGGCGAGGTCGTACCAGAGCTCATCCGAAGCCTTCTCGCCCGAACCCTTCCAGGCGGCGCGCGCCGCACGCTTCTGCTCGGCCATGGAAACGTCGAAGCCGTCGCGGTCGACGCTGATCGACTTGGGTCGCAGCGCGTCTTCGGTCAGGTCGTAGGGGAAGCCGTAGGTGTCGTAGAGCTTGAATGCCGTCGCGCCTGGCAGCGTATCGCCCTCGCCCAGCCCCTGCGTCGCTTCGTCGAGCAGGCGCAGGCCGTTGGCGAGCGTCTGACGGAAGCGCGTCTCCTCCTGCAGCAGCGTCGCCTCGATGAGCGGCTGCGCGCGGACCAGCTCGGGATAGGCGGCGCCCATCTCGGCGACCAGCGCGGGCACCATCCGGTGCATCAACGGCTCCTTCGAGCCCAGAATGTGCGCATGCCGCATTGCCCGGCGCATGATCCGGCGCAGCACATAGCCTCGGCCCTCGTTCGCCGGCAGCACACCGTCGGCGACGAGGAAGCCCGACGAGCGCAGGTGATCGGCAATCACGCGGTGGCTCGCCTGATTGTCGCCCGTGGTCGCGGCACCGGTGAGCGCACCCGATTCGGCGATCAGCGCCTTGAAGGTGTCGGTATCGTAATTGTCGTGCACGCCCTGCAGCACCGCGGCTACGCGCTCGAGGCCCATGCCGGTGTCGATCGACGGACGCGGCAGGTCGCCGACGATCTGATCGTCGGCCTGCAGGAACTGCATGAAGACCAGATTCCAGATCTCGACGAAGCGGTCGCCATCCTCTTCCGCCGAACCCGGCGGGCCGCCCCAAATGTGGTCGCCATGATCGAAGAAGATCTCCGAACACGGGCCGCACGGGCCGTCCGCCCCCATCACCCAGAAATTGTCCTTGGTGGGGATGCGGATGATACGGCTCTCAGGCAGGCCCGCGATCTTCTTCCAAAGGTCGAAAGCCTGGTCATCGTTATAGTAGACGGTGACGGTCAGCCGATCCCCGGCGATGCCCCATTCGCGTGTAATCAGGTTCCACGCCAGCTCGATCGCGCGGTCCTTGAAATAATCGCCGAACGAAAAATTCCCGAGCATTTCGAAGAAGGTATGGTGGCGCGCGGTGTAGCCGACATTGTCAAGATCGTTGTGCTTGCCGCCCGCGCGGACGCACTTCTGGCTGCTCGTCGCGGTGCTGTAGGGCCGGCTTTCCAGGCCTGTGAACACATTCTTGAACGGCACCATTCCCGCGTTCGTGAACATGAGCGTGGGGTCGTTGTGCGGAACGAGCGGAGCCGAAGGCACGCGTGCATGGCCCTCGCGCTCGAAATAGTCGAGGAACGAACGGCGGATATCGTTGGTGGACGTCATGAGCAGCGACTTAGTTGCGCTCGGCGTTTCGCTCAAGCGAAACACTTCGATCAGCGCGATCTATCCGTTCGCGCTGTGTCCACAGGTGGCGCAATGACGATAAGCGCGCTCCGATCGATCGCGAATTCCAGCGGCACGCGCAGCGTCTGCAGCTCGCCATCCAGTGCGACGTGGATTCGGTCCGCCGGGCCGGTAACGCGCAGCTCGGCTGTATCGCCAATCGCGGCGAAGTCGCGCCTGGGATCGGCCCGACCCAGCAGCGCCCTTAGGGCGAAGCCGACCAGCGCCAGACGGCGGCGCGACGCCACCGCATAGACCGAGAGCACACCGTCATCGAGCGCCTCGCGCTTCCCCAACTTGCCTGCTTCGAGGACGTAGCGGTTGTTGCCGACGAACAGCATCGGTGTGACGACCTGACGGTCGACGCCCGGCATCTGGAGCCGCAAGCGCCGATGGCGCATCCGCTTGAGCGCCGCCACAGCGGCCGGGAGCGCGGCGAGCTTCTTCGGGAGCGCCAGCCCTTCGCGCTCCTCGACCATGTCGGGATAAAGGCCGATCGAGGCATTGTTGACGAACACCGCCTCGTTTACCCGCCCGATGTCGATCCGCCGCTGCGTACCCGCGGCGATCAGCTTCGCCGCTCCTGCGAGATCGAGCGGGACGCCCAGCTCACGTGCGAGATGATTACGCGTGCCGAGTGGGAGAATCCCCAGCGCCGATTTCGTACCGGCCAGCGCCTCCGCGGCGCTGCCGAGCGTGCCATCGCCACCGCCTACCACCACGATAGCCGCGCCCGCGGCTTCCTCGATCCCGGCTTGCATTTCCGCAGCTTCCAGCAACCGTAGATCGATCGCCACACCGGCTTCGGTGAATGCCTTCTCGATTTCGGCCCGCAGCCCCTCACCCCTGGCGGCGGCAGTGCCGCCGCTCGCATTGACCAAAACGGGGATCGCGTCATTCATCCGATCGGTTGGTCGATCGAGCGCGGCGGCGTGCTGAACCACTTCGGCCCCGCCTCGGTCACGTGGAAGCAATCCTCGAGGCGGACGCCGAAGCTTCCGGGGATGTAGATGCCCGGCTCGTTCGAGAAGCACATCCCCGGTGCGAGCCGCGTCTTCTCGCCCCGGACGAGATTGACCGGCTCGTGCCCGTCCATGCCGATGCCGTGGCCGGTGCGGTGCGACAGGCCTGGCAGCTTGTAATCCGGCCCATAGCCGAGGCTCGCATAATAGCGGCGCACCGCATCGTCCACCTGCCCGGCCGGAGTGCCGATCCGTGCCGCAGCAAACGCGACCCGCTGTCCCTGCGCCACCTGATCCCACACCTTGCGCTGCTCAGGGGTGGCGGTGCCGTGCACCCAGGTGCGCGAAACGTCGGACTGATATCCGTGAACGGTGCAGCCGCAGTCCATCAGCACGACTCGTCCGTCGGCCACCGGCGAGGGTACCTTGGTGCCGTGCGGATAGGCGGCACCCTCTCCGACCAGAACCATGCTGAACTCGGGCGCGCCGCCCAGCTTGACGGTTGCGGCATCCATGAGCGCGGAGACGTCGCGCTGGGTCATTCCCTTTTCCACGCGGGGATGGACCCAGCGATAGGCCGCGATCGTCACGTCCGTGGCGAGTTGCATCAACGCCACTTCGGCCGGCGTCTTGATCATCCGGCAGCCGCGCACCACCGGATTGGCTGAGACGACGCTCAGCCCCGCCTTCTGCAGCCCGTCGACCGCGAAATAGCGCACCGTCTCCTCGATACCGACCGGCAGCCGGTCGAGCTTGCGGTCCTTGAGGAAGCCGGCGACGGTCCTGAGCGGATCCTCGTCCTCCTGCCACACGCGGACTTCGGCCGGGGTCGCCAGCGTCTCGCGCGTGCGCGGCTCCTCGAAGAAGGGCGTGACGATGCAGGGCTCGCCTTCCATCGGCAGAATCGCCGCGGTGAGCCGCTCGCTGCGTCCCCAGCGCACTCCGGTGAAGTAGAGGAGGGACGAGCCCGGCTCGATCAGCACTGCGCCGATGCCGTTCGCTTTCATCAGCGCCTGCGCCCGTGCGATCCGCGCGATACGCTCCGGCACGGAGATCGGCTGCGCGCCGAGCGTGATGTCCTTCAGTTCGGAAAGATCGGGCTCGGCGGCGCGCAGCACAGCGGGAATCGAGAGCAAGGGCGCAGCGCTGGCAGCTGCAAGCAGGCCGCGGCGGGTGAGACGAGACAAGGGTTTCTCCCCAGGAAAGCAACGGCTGCGAGCGATAGGGTTCTTGACCCGGCCGCGACAATCCCCTTCCGTAGCAGGTGAAACCAAAGGGGGTCCGTGTGGGCAAGCGTTTGACGTG
>DATLJJ010000138.1:0-4429 GCA_035538975.1 Sphingomonas sp.
GACGTTCTCATGCCGCACCGCGACCGCAGCCTCCTGCTTCTGCGTGCCCGAAGTGAGCAGCGCGCCGCCCATTTCGGCGAAGGCGCCCTTGCCGGTGAGCGAAAGCGCGCCGTCGACCCGGCTGCCCATCCCGCCCGCGCCGAGAAACACCGACACGAGGCTCGCGGCCTCACCGATCTCGGCCTCGTCGCGCAGCGACACGAAGCCGTCGGCCTGGAGCAGCCGCACCGAGCGCATCAGCCGCGCGCCGCGGCCGAGCACGACCTGGGTGAGCCGATTGGCCCAGCCGGTGCCGGCATAGGTTTCGACCACCGAAGCAACGGCATCCTCGCGCAGCAGGATGCGCGCGGGGACATGGCTCTCGCCGCCGCTGCCGAGGTGGACGATCTGGATGCCGGTGACGGCTTCCTGTGCGCCGAGCGTCAGGCTCCAGCCCTCACCCTCGGCGAGCTGGCCGAGCGGGTGATCGGTCTGTGCGACGAGGCGCGCGACCTGCACCCGGCCCGGGCGGCTGTGCGCGGGCTCGAACACGCCGTCGACGAACAGCAGGCGCGGGCCCTCGATGTCGAGGAACAAATCCGCGGGGTTGATGCCCGACGCCTGCGCAGGGGCCTCCGCCGCGGCGCGCAACGCCTGCATATCCGCCCAGCGCCATTCCTCGAGGCGGGGGGAAGGAAGTTCGAGCGTGGTCACCGGCGAACCTCCTCCGCGTCTCCGCGCCTCCGCGTGAAATCGATTTTTTGTTCACGCGGAGGCGCGGAGACGCGGAGAATGAGAGTGAGGGCGCCTTCGGCGCGGATGCTGCTCATGCCGCCACTGCTCCATAGCCCTGCGCCTCGAGCTCGTGCGCGAGTTCGGGGCCGCCCGAGCGGACGATGCGGCCGTCGGCGAGCACATGGACGAAATCGGGCCGCACATAGTCTAGCAGGCGCTGATAGTGCGTGATCAGCAGCACCGCCTTGTCGGGCGCGCGCATGATCCGGTTGATCCCCTCGCCCACTGCCTTGAGCGCATCGATGTCGAGGCCCGAATCGGTCTCGTCGAGGATCGCGAGCTTCGGGCCGAGGATGCCCATCTGGACCATCTCGTTGCGCTTCTTCTCGCCGCCCGAGAAGCCGACGTTGACCGGGCGCTTGAGCATTTCCTGGTCCATGCCGAGCGCATCCGCCTGAGCGCGGGCGAGCTTCAGGAAATCGGCACCCGAGGCCGGCGCCTCGCCGCGCGCGCGACGCTGCGAATTGAGCGCCTCGCGCAGGAACTGGACGTTGGAGATGCCGGGGATTTCGACCGGGTACTGGAAGCCGAGGAACAGCCCGGCGGCTGCGCGCTCGTGCGGCTCCATCTCGAGCAAATCCTCGCCTTCGAAGCGCACGCTGCCGCCGGTGGCCTCATAGCCGTCGCGGCCGCCCAGCACATAGCCGAGCGTCGACTTGCCCGCGCCGTTCGGGCCCATGATGGCGTGCACCTCGCCTGCCTTCACTTCGAGGCTCAGGCCCTTGAGGATTTCCTTGCCGTCCACTTCGGCTCGGAGGTCGGTGATCTTCAGCATTGTCATTCCTGTCCTTGGGGGCCGGCGCTCAGAGCGGAACCGTGAGGAGACGGACGCTCGTCAGCGGCTCGGGAGCGGCATAGGCGTCGACACGGGCGCCGTCGGGCAGCTCCCAGATGATCTTGTACTGCTTCTCGGTGGCGATCGCGGCGGCGACGTCCGCCTCGACCGCGTCGAGCGTCGCCTGCATCCGGCCCCACCAGCGGCGGTTGACCGGGCGGTCGCCGAGCATGATGCGGCCCTGGGCAAAGTCGTTCTCGATGAAGGAGCGGCAGCCGCGGACCGCCTCCTGCACCTTCGCCGCGCGCCGGGCGTCGTCGGGGGGCGCGACACCCACCTGGCGCACAATGCAGCGCGCATGGCGCGTGGCGATTCCGATCTGGGGAACATTCTCCACCACCACCCCGCCTGCGGTGGCCTGGAGCGCAACGGCCATCAGATACGCGATACTCATTCACTGTCCTCCTGGACCAACATCATTCCTGCTGCCCCGTGGTCACCCGGACGACCGGCCCGTCGCTGGGGGGCTTTGGCAGCGGCGGCAGCTTGACGCGCTGACGCTCGGTCTCACGGCTTTCCTCCGCGGCCCCGGTGGGGCCGATCGCGGTGGGCGACGGCGGCGCCTGGGGCTTCACGAACTGCGGCGCGTCGAACACCGGCGGCTTGGCGGCGGCAGGCGCAGCGGGCGCCTCGGCGCGCGTCTCCAGTACCGCCAGATCGACGCATTCGGTGACGGTGTCGCGCGTCTTCTCGTAACAGACCGGCGTCGCCTGACAGGCCTGCGCGTCGCGCCGCTCGCTGCCGCTCGACACCATCACGCGGCAGTTGCGCAGCCGGCCGTCAGCGCCCTTGTCGAACAGCATGACGGTGTGGCCGAGCGTCGCGCGCACGACGATCTCCTCGCCCTCCGGCTCGGGTGCCGGGGCGGGGACCGCCTGTTGGGCTAGAAGCAGTGCCGCCGCGGCGAGGATCATCCCACCGAGCCTTCGAGGCTGATGCCCAGCAGCTTCTGCGCCTCGACGGCGAACTCCATCGGTAGCTGCTGGAGGACTTCCTTTGCGAAGCCGTTGACGATCAACGCCACCGCGGCCTCCTGATCGAGCCCGCGCTGCATCGCGTAGAACATCTGGTCCTCGCTGATCTTCGAGGTGGTCGCCTCGTGCTCGATCTGCGCGGTCGGATTCTTGACCTCGATGTAGGGAACGGTGTGCGCGCCGCACTGGTCGCCGAGCAGCAGGCTGTCGCACTGAGTGAAGTTGCGGACGTTCTCGGCGCCGGCCTGCACCAGCACCTTGCCGCGATAGGTATTGTCGCTGCGCCCGGCGCTGATGCCCTTCGACACGATCGTCGAGCGGGTGTTCTTGCCGAGGTGCAGCATCTTGGTGCCGGTGTCGGCCTGCTGGCGGCCGTTGGTGACGGCAACCGAATAGAATTCGCCGACCGATCCGTCGCCCTGCAGGATGCAGCTCGGGTATTTCCAGGTGATCGCCGATCCGGTCTCGACCTGGGTCCAGCTCACCTTGGAATTCTTGCCGGCGCAGAGCGCGCGCTTGGTCACGAAGTTGAAGATGCCGCCGACGCCGTTCTCGTCGCCCGGGTACCAGTTCTGGACCGTGGAGTATTTGATCTCGGCATCGTCGAGCGCGACCAGCTCGACCACCGCGGCGTGGAGCTGGTTCTCGTCGCGCATCGGGGCGGTGCAGCCCTCCAGGTACGAGACGTACGCGCCCTTGTCGGCGACGATCAGCGTGCGCTCGAACTGGCCGGTGTTCTCGGCATTGATGCGGAAATAGGTGCTGAGCTCCATCGGGCAGCGCACGCCCTCGGGCACATAGACGAAGGTGCCGTCGGAGAAGACCGCCGAGTTGAGCGCGGAATAGAAATTGTCGCGCACGGGAACGACCTTGCCCAGCCATTTGCGGACGAGATCGGGATATTCGCGGATCGCCTCGCTGATCGAGAGGAAGATCACGCCCGCGGCCTTGAGCTCCTCGCGGAAGGTGGTCGCGACCGAGACCGAGTCGAACACTGCGTCGACCGCGACCTTGCGCGCACCCTCGACGCCGGCGAGGACCTTCTGCTCCTCGATCGGGATGCCGAGCTTCTCATAGGTTCGCCGGATCTCGGGATCGAGCTCGTCGAGCGACGCGAGCGTCGGCTTCTTCTTGGGCTCGGCGTAATAGTACGCGTCCTGATAGTCGATCACGGGGATGCGCAGCTTGGCCCATTCGGGAAGCGTCATCTCCTGCCACGAGCGGAACGCCTTGAGGCGCCAGTCGAGCATCCACTCGGGCTCACCCTTCTTCGCCGAGATGTAGCGGATGGTGTCCTCGCTCAGCCCCTTGGGCGCGAACTCCTGCTCGACGTCCGAGGCGAAACCCCACTCGTACTTCTTGTTCGCGGCGGCGAGCGCCTCGGCATTCCTGGTGGCCATCAGGCATTCCCACTCAAACTGGCGAGGCTGACCCCCGCGAGCGCGCCCTTTACGGCGCCGTTGACTACATTCCAGTGCGGCTTGACGCGGCATGAACCTTCGACCGCGCAGTCGTGCTTGCCCGTGTCGACGCACGCCGTCATCGCGATCGGCCCCTCGATCGCCTCGACGATGTCCGCGACCGAGATTGCTGCAGGCGGCCGCGCGAGACGGAAGCCGCCCCCGGCGCCGCGCGCGCTCTCGATCAGCCCGGCGGCGGAGAGCTTGCTCACCAGCTTCTGCACCGTCGGGAGCGGCAGGCCGGTCTCTTCCGAGAGCAGCGTCGCATTGAGCCGGCACGACGCACCGCAATGGCGCGCGGCAGCGGCCATCATCACCACGGCATAGTCGGCAAGGCTCGAAAGACGCATTCTGCTCCTGCTCGCCCTTCGCGAAATGGTGCGACG
>DATLJJ010000139.1:0-9188 GCA_035538975.1 Sphingomonas sp.
GCGTGTGGCCGTGGCAGACGGCGATCAAGGCGCTCTTCCTCGATCGCGTCGACGTGGTCTCCTATTACGAGCGCGAAGTCCGAAGTCCCAGCGCGAGGCTGAAGCTTCCTTCGGTCATCGCGCTCAAGCAATATGTGAAACCCTCTGCCTTCCCTGCCTTCACGCGCTTCAATTTGTTCCTCCGCGACAAATTCGCCTGCCAATATTGCGGGACCCAGCGCGACCTGACCTTCGACCATGTCATTCCCCGCGCCCAGGGCGGGCGCACCACCTGGGAAAATGTCGCCACGGCCTGTGCGCCCTGCAACCTGAGGAAGGGCGGGCGCACGCCGAGGGAAGCGGGAATGCCGCTCCACATCCAGCCGATCCGGCCGACGAGCTGGCAGCTTCAGGAACATGGCCGGAGCTTCCCGCCCAACTACCTCCACGAGACCTGGCGCGACTGGCTCTATTGGGACATCGAGCTGGAAGCCTGAGGGCTTTCGAATTCCCCTCGCTGCAATCCTTCCCCGCCACCAGGAGGTGTCGCCGAAGGCGACAAACGGGGCGGATGCCGGAACGCGTCGGCGTGCTCCCTCTCCCTCCGTCATGCTTCGCACGCCACCTCCCCCTGGCGGCGGAGGATCGAAGAAAGAGCCGTCTTATTGCGCTAATACAGTTGCTCGGGTAAAGCCGCGAATCGCGGGAGCCTTTCGATCGAACGGAGGGCTTCCTATCTGCCGGGGCCGAGCGCTGCTGCCCCGGGGACTGGGGGCGGCCATTGTTCCGGTGCTTGGGGGCGCGCTTCCCCTCGGCACCTCAAGACGCTAGAGATTGCCGCCAATGTCCCGCGAACCCAGCGACGTTCGCTTCCCTCTCCGGCGACAGGCCGGGTTCGAGCCCGAACCGGCCGCGGCTTCGGTCGGAGAGGCGCGCGTGACGCCGCTGTGGCGCAGTGGCGAGCCGCTCGAGCTGAGCGGCGGCACGGCGCCTGCCCCCGAGCGCGAGCAGACGGGCTGGTTCCGCAAGCGCCAGCCGGAATCCCCGCCTCCGCCTCCACCGGAAGGACCGGCCCCGGGCGATCCCGCTGCGGGCGATCCGGGCGACCTGCCCGTCGCGCCGCGCAGGAATTACTGGCGCTGGGTGACGCGCGCGATCGGCGCGCTGATCGTGCTGTTCGTGCTCGCGGTCGGCTGGCTGGCCTTCACCGCGCCGCTCTCCAAGTCGCTCCAGCCGCCGGCGCCGCCGTCGATCACCTTGCTCGCTTCGGACGGCACGCCGATCGCGCGGCGCGGGGCGGTGATCGCCGCGCCCGTCGATGCGGCAAAGCTGCCGAAGCACGTGCGCAACGCTTTCATCGGGATCGAGGACCGGCGCTTCTACAACCATCTCGGCGTCGACCCGCGCGGCATCCTGCGCGCAGTGATCCACAACGTCACTTCGAGCGGCGGCTCGCAAGGCGGGAGCACGATCACCCAGCAGCTCGCGAAGAATGCCTTCCTGACGCAGGACCGCACGATCACGCGCAAGCTGCGCGAAGTGCTGATCGCCTTCTGGCTCGAGGCCTGGCTGTCCAAGGAGGACATCCTCTCGCGCTATCTGTCGAACGTCTATTTCGGCGACAATGTCTACGGCCTGCGCGCGGCGGCGCGGCATTATTTCAGCACCGATCCCGAGGATCTGACCGTGAGCCAGGCGACTTTGCTCGCCGGGCTGGTGCAGGCGCCGAGCCGGCTCGCGCCGACGGGCAACCTGAAGGGCGCGCGCGAGCGGCAGAAGCTCGTCGTCGGTGCGATGGAGGACGCGGGGCTGCTGACGCACGCCGAGGCGCGCCGCGTGCGGCCCGCGGTGCTCAGGGTCAGCAAGACCAGGGAGCTGCCCAACGGCACCTATTTCGCCGACTGGGTGCTGCCGCAGGCGCGCGACCGTGCCGGCGGCGTCTCGACCGAGCAGACGGTGCGCACCACGCTCGAATCGAACATCCAGCGCGCGGCCGAGCGCGCGGTGGCCGCGGCGGGGCTGCGCCAGTCGCAGGTCGCGCTGGTTGCGATGCGGCCCGACGGGCGCGTGGTGGCGATGGTGGGCGGCAAGAATTATCGCGCGAGCCCGTTCAATCGCGCCACCCAGGCGCGCCGCCAGCCGGGGTCGACCTTCAAGCTGTTCGTCTATCTGGCGGCGCTGCGATCGGGGATGACGCCCGACAGCATCGTCGACGATTCGCCGGTGACGATCGGCGAATGGACGCCGCAGAACAGCGACGGGCGCTATGCCGGCAAGATCACGCTGCGTCAGGCCTTCGCCAAGTCGAGCAACGTCGTCGCGGCGCGGCTGACTGCCCAGATCGGCGTGGGCCGCGTGATCCGCGCGGCGCGCGACCTGGGCATTTCGACGCCGATCAGCAACGAGGCCTCGATCAGCCTCGGCACCTCGGGCGTGTCGCTGCTCGAGCTGACTGCGGCCTATGCTTCGGTTGCCAACGGCAGCTATCCGGTGCGCCCGCGGGGACTGAGCGAGGAAGAGGCAGCCGACGACTGGCTGGCGCTGCGCCTCGGCGGGGCGACGCGCTATGGCGCGGGCGAGCTCGACGACCTTCGCTCGATGCTGTCGACGGTGATCGAGGCCGGCACCGGGCACGGCGCGCGGTTGCCGATCCCCGCCTTCGGCAAGACGGGCACGACGCAGGACAGCCGCGATGCGCTGTTCATCGGCTATGCCGGCGATCTGGTCGCGGGCGTGTGGCTGGGCAACGACGACAATTCGCCCAATCCGGGGCTCGCCGGAAGCGGCCTGCCGGCACGAATCTGGCGCGACTTCATGGTCCGAGCGCTCGACATCAGCCTGCCGCCGCCGCCTCCGGTCGCCGAGCCGGAGGAGAATGCAATGACGCTCGACGACGTGCTCAACGGCGTCGAGGATTTCGTCGGCGGCAGCGGGATCGACACGCAGGTGGTCCGCCCGCGCGACGTGATGCCTGAGGACGAAGAGGCCCCCTATCCCGGCGACGAGGAAGGCGAACAGGCGCTGCCGCCGCCGGGGCGTGGCTATGATGCGCCTCGCAGGGGCGGCGGGCCGGGGGCGTGGCAGTAAGCCATTGTCGTCGTCCGGCTGTCGATTCGGGTCCTCTCTCCGCCGGGTGAGGGTCACGGGCGGGCCGCTGTTCGGTTGACCTCAGGGACTACCCGCCGCAATGCGTGCGGCATGCGCTTCTTCTCGGACAATGCAGCCCCTGTCTGCGCGCAAGTGATCCAGGCGATGGTCGACGCCAACCGGCTCGACACTGCCTATGACGGCGACGGCTGGTCTAAGCAGCTCGACGGCGCCTTCTCCGACCTGTTCGGAACGCAGGTGCAAGCGATCTGGGTGCCTTCGGGGACCTCGGCCAATGCGCTGGCGCTGGCGGCGCTCTGCCCGCCCTGGGGCGGTGTGGTCTGCCACCGCGACGCGCACATCCAGAACGACGAGTGCGGCGCACCCGAATTCTACACGCACGGCGCCAAGCTGATGCTCGCCGACGGCGAGGGCGCGAAGATGACGCCGGAGAGCGTCACGCGCGTGCTCGACCTCATCGCCGACGACGTCCACCGCGTCCAGCCGCACGCGATCTCGATCACCAACGCCACCGAGTACGGGCTGGTCTATACGCCCGGACAGGTGGCCGCGATCGGCGAGGTGGCGAAAGCACGCGGACTCGGGATGCACATGGACGGGGCGCGCTTCGCCAATGCCGTGGCGCATCTCGGCTGCGCGCCTGCGGAGGTCACCTGGCGCGCGGGCGTCGACGTGCTGAGCTTCGGCTTCGTCAAGAACGGCGGGATGAGCGCCGAGGCGCTGGTGTTCTTCAAGCCGGGCCTCGCCGAGGACACGCTGCGGCGGCGCAAGCGCGCGGGGCTGCTGCTGTCGAAGGGCCGCTACCTCGCCGCGCAGATCCTCGCGATGCTCGAGGGGGATCTGTGGATCGCCAATGCGCGTGCGGCCAATGCCGGGGCGCGACTGTTGGCCGAGGCCGCGGGAGAGCGGCTGGTGCACCCGGCCGAGGCGAACGAAGTGTTCCTTCGCGTGACTCCGCAGGAAGCGGCGGGGCTGCGCGCGTTGGGCTTCGACTTCTACGACTGGGCACCGGGCGAAGTGCGGCTGGTGACGTCATGGGACCAGTCCGGAGAGGCGATCCGGCCGCTGGCGGAGGCGATCGCACGGCTGTGAGGCGGATCACCACCATCCCGTCGCCGAAGGGCCCCGCGCCGGTCGAGCGGATTCCACCGCGTTCGGCCCGGCTCGAGGTGCTCGTCCCCTTCCTGCTGGTCACGCTGATCTGGGGATCGACCTGGCTGGTGATCAAGGACCAGCTCGCGGTGGTGCCGCCGAGCTGGTCGGTGACCTATCGCTTCACGCTGGCGGGGCTGGTGATGCTCGGCTGGGCGGCGGCACGCGGCGACACGCTGCGGCTCGACATGCGCGGCTGGCTGTTCGTCGCCGGGCTCGGGATCGCGCAGTTCACCTTCAACTTCAACTTCGTCTATCGCGCCGAGCAGCACATCACTTCGGGCGTGGTGGCGATCGTCTATGCGCTGCTGCTGGTGCCCAACGCCGTGCTCGCGCGGGTCTTCCTCGGCCAGCGCATGGGGCGGCAGCTGCTGATCGGCTCGGCGGTGGCGATGACAGGGGTGGCGCTGCTCTTCGTGCACGAGGCGCGGCTGAGCCCGGTGGGTCCGGAGCAGGCGCTGATCGGCATCGGCATCGCGCTGCTCGGCGTGCTCTCGGCCTCGATCGCGAACGTGATGCAGGCGAGCGACACGGCCCGCGCCTATCCGATGGCGAGCACGCTCGGCTGGGCGATGCTGATCGGCGCGGCCGCCGACGCGGTCTTCGCCTCCGCGACCTCGGGGCCGCCGGTCGTCGAGCTGCGCTGGGGCTATCTGGCGGGGGTGCTCTATCTGGGGGTGCTCGGGTCGGCGCTGACCTTCACCATCTATTTCCGCCTGATCCGCGCGATCGGGCCCGCCAAGGCGGCCTATACCAGCGTGCTGATCCCGGTGATCGCGATGCTGCTCTCGACGCTGTTCGAGGGCTATCGCTGGTCGGGACTCGCGGCGGGCGGCGCGGTGCTGGTGCTCGCGGGGCTGGTGATCGCGCTCAAGGCGCGCAGGCCCAACCGGTAGTCGGGATAGCGCGGGCGCCAGCCGAGCACGCGCTTCGCCTTGCCGTTCGCGACGCGGCGGTTCTCCGAATAGAAGGCGCGCGCCTGCGGGCTGAGGCCCGCGGCGTCGAGCGGCACGAGCGGTGGAACCGGCAGGCCGAGGAGCGTGCAGGCACAGGCGATCACGTCGCTCTGCGGGGCAGGCAGGTCGTCGGCGAGGTTGTAGGCGCCCGGCGGCGCGTCGAACCCCGCGACCACTCCCTCGACGATGTCGTCGACATGGATGCGGCTGAAGACCTGTCCGGGCACGTCGATCCGCCGGGCCTGACCCGCGCGCACGCGGTCGAGCGGTGAGCGGCCCGGCCCGTAGATGCCGGGCAGGCGGAATACGCGTGCGCCGAGCGCGAGCCACGCGGCATCGGCCTCGGCCCGCGCGCTGCGGCGGCCGGTGCCGGTAGGGGCGCTCTCGTCGACCCAGGCGCCGCCGGTATCGCCGTAGACGCCGGTCGAGGAGAGATAGGCGAGCGCGGCGCCGCTGGCGGCGATCTCTGCACCATAGGCGGCCAGCACGGGATCGCTTTCGCCGGGCGGGACCGAGGACAGGATGTGGGTGGCGTGGGCGACTTCGAAGGTCACGCAGTCGCGGTCGCCAAAGGTTTCGCTGGTCGTCCCCGCCACGCGCCCGCCGCCGCGCGTGCGCAGCCGGTCGGCGATGCGCGTGGCGGTGTAGCCGAGGCCGAAGACGAAGAGGCGCATCGCGGCGCTACTCCGCGCCATAGCCCTTGAACTGCACCCCGAAGAAATCCCCCCTGTTCCAGCGGGGGCGTTCGGGCGCGTCGGCGATGGCCCGGGCGCCGGCGGTGATCACGCGCAGATATTTTGCCGCCGAACCCCAATCGAAAGGAAGCGACAGGTCGTCCGAAGGCTTGTGATAGTGATTGTCGAGGAACAGCCGCTGCGCCGCCGCGCCCTCGCCGCCGGGGCCGGTGTCGACCGACACCGCGGGGATGCCCGACTGGACGAAGCTGTAGTGATCCGACCGGACGAAGAACATTTCCTCCGGCTCGGGATCGGGAACGGTCGCGAGCCCCTCGGTAGCGGCGGCGGCGGTGAGGGCGGGGCCGAGGCTCGACCGTTCGCCGCCGAGGATCACCAGGTCGTGGAGCTTGTAGGTGAGGATCGGCATGTCGAGGTTGACGTTCGCGACCAGCGCGCCCTGCGGCACCGTGGGGTGGTGGGCGAAATAGTCCGACCCGATCAGCCCCTTCTCCTCGGCAGTGAGCGCGACGAACAGGATCGAGCGGCGCGGACGCTTGCCCGAGGCCTGCAGCGCACGCGCGGCCTCGATCACCATCGCGACGCCGACGGCATTGTCCATCGCGCCGTTGTAGATCGAATCGCCACGCACCGGCTGGCCCACGCCGACATGATCGAGATGCGCCGAGAGGACGAGATACTGGCCCGCCAGCGCGGGATCCGAGCCGGGGAGCAGCCCGATAACGTTGCGCGACTGGCGCAGGCTCACGTTCGTCTTGGTGGAGACCGCGAGCGTCCCGGGCAGCACGCCGTGCGGCATCGGAGTACCGTGGCGTTCGGCGGCGAGCACGTCGCGCCAGCGGATCGCCGAGCCCGCGAACAGCTTCTCCGCGCCGGTCTGTCCCATATAGCCGACCACCGGCGCGCCCGGCGCGATCATGTTGGCGCGCCCGTCGGGGCCCGCCCAGCCCCAGCGCGGATAGTTCCAGAAGGGAACGATCGATTCGAAGGGCATCTCGGCGCGCCGCTCGGCCGATTCGAGCACGATCACTGCCTTTGCGCCCCGGGCCTCTGCGAAGCGCGCCTTCTGCTCGTCGTCGGCGAGATGCGCGGCGACGTCGCCGGTCAGGTCCGCCGGCAGCCCGCCAAGGATCGCGACGATCTTCCCGCGCACGTCGAGCCCGCGGTAGTCGTCGATCTGCTCTGCGGGATAGACCAGCCCATAGCCCGCGAAGACGATTTCGCCCGAAGCGGCGAAGTCGGGCGTGGCGGGGACCGCCGCGGTGATGAAGTCGACGCCGAACTGGAGCGGGATCGCACCGTCCCCACGCGTCAGCGTCCAGCTCGGCTTGTCGGCGGCCTGATAGCGCGTGAGACGGACGCGCTGGAACCAGCTGCCGTCCTCGCCCGCCGGGCGAAGCCCCGCCGCGAGCATCTGCGCCGCGACATATTCGGCGGCACGGTCATGGTCGGGCGTCCCCGCCTCGCGCCCGCGCAGCGCGTCGGAGGCGAGGAACTGGACATGCGCCTTGATCGCCGCCTGATCGGGCGGGAGCGCCGTCTGTGCCTGCGCCGGAAGGGCGCAGGCGAGCAGCGCTAGCAGCGCTGCGCAGGCGGCGCGAAGCCTCACTTCGCCATCGGCCCCTTGTAGAGGGTGCCGAAGAAGTCGCCCTTGTTCCACACCGGGCGTTCGTCGGCATCGGCGATGGCGCGGGCGATCGCATAGTTGAGGCCGACGAAACGCAGCCCCTGCTTCCAGTCGATCAGCCCGACTTCGTCCGAAGGCTGGTGATAATGCTTCTCGACGAACTCCTTCGAGGCCGCTGCACCGGGGCCGCCCGGCCCCAGATCGAGCGAAACCGAGGGAATGCCCGCCTTGACGAAGCTGTAGTGATCCGAGCGGACGAAATAGGCCTGCTCGGGGTCGGGATCGGGGACGAGCTTGACGCCTTCCGCCGCGGCGGCCTGCTCGACCAGCTTGCCCACCGTGCTGCGGTCCGCGCCATAAGCGACGAGATCGACGAAATCGTAGGTGAGGATCGGCATGTCGAGGTTGACGTCCGCGACGATCGATCCCCTCGGCACCGTCGGGTTGGCGGCGAAATATTCGGAGCCGACCAGCCCCTGCTCCTCGGCGGTCACCGCGACGAACAGGATCGAGCGCCGCGGAGCCTTGCCCGCGGCCTGGAAGCGCTTTGCGACCTCCAGCATCGCGGCGGTACCTACCGCATTGTCCATCGCGCCGTTGTAGATGGTGTCGCCCTGCGCGTCGGGCTTGCCGACGCCGACATGGTCGAGGTGCGCCGAGAGGACGACATATTCGTCCTTTTTGTCGCTACCCTCGAGCACGCCCGCGACATTGTTCGCAGTGAGCGTGCGCACCGCCGTATTGGTGGCGCCGGTGGCGGTGACGCCCAGCGCGCCGCGCGGAAGCGGCTTGCTCGCCTTGTCGGCGGCGAGCACTGCCTCCCAGCCGATCTTCGATCCGGCGAACAGCTTCGCTGCGCCGTCGAAGCCCAGATAGGCGAAGGGCGGCGCGCCGGCGGCGCCCGGTGCGCCCTGCCACGTCATCGCCTCGTCCTCGGCATAGGCGACGCTCTCGGCGAAGGGGAAGATCGCGTGGCGCGCGTTCCCTTCGATCAGCAGCACGCCGGCCGCGCCATGCGCGGCGGCGGTACGCGCCTGCTCCTCGGGCTGGCCGAGATGCGCGCGCACGTCGCTGGGCAGCGAATGCGGCGAATCGCGCAGTACCGCGACGATCGCGCCGCGGACGTCGAGCCCCTTGTATTCGGCTTCGCTGCCATAGCCGGCGAAGACCACCGGGCCCGAGACCGCGACCCTGGGCGCTGCCGGGGTGGCGCGGGCGAGATAATCCTTGCCCCATTCGAGCGCGGTGCGGGTGCTGCCGCGCGTGAGGACGAGGCTGCCGTGATCCGCCGACTTGTAGGCGATGAGCGGCACTGGCTGGAGCCAGCCGCCGTTCGCACCCGCGGGCTTGAGCCCGGCCGCGAGCATCTGCGCGGCGACATATTGCTCGGCCACCGCCAGCTCGGGCGAGCCGGTGTCGCGGCCCTTCATCGCATCGGAGGCGAGGAACTGGACATGCGCCTTGAGCGCGGCGGCATCGGGGGCGAGGTCCTGCGCGGCGGCGGGAGCGGCGACGAGGAGGAGGACGGGGAGGATCAGGGACTGCCGCATCATATTTTGCCTTAATTCCCCTCCCTGAAAGGGAAGGGCCAGGGGTGGGTACCGATGTACGGGGCTCGACGTCCCGTGCATCGCGCTGGAGCGGTAAGCGCGGCTGGCGTCGCGCACCCAC
>DATLJJ010000140.1:0-9891 GCA_035538975.1 Sphingomonas sp.
ACGAGCCCGGAGGACATCCACGGCATGCACGCTGCCAAGGGCATCCTCACCGCGCGTGGCGGCATGACCAGCCACGCCGCCGTGGTCGCCCGCGGCATGGGGCGCCCCTGCGTCTCGGGCGCCGGCACGCTCGCAATCAACGCCCGCGAGAAGTTGTTCCGCGTCGGCCAGCGCGAGGTGCGCGAAGGCGACGTCATCACCATCGACGGTGCCACCGGCGAAGTGATGCTGGGCGCGGTGCCGACGGTGCAGCCCGAGCTTGCAGGCGACTTCGGCACGCTGATGGAATGGGCCGACGCCAAGCGCCGCCTCAAGGTCCGCACCAATGCCGAGACTCCGCTCGACTGCCGCACCGCGCGCGATTTCGGCGCCGAGGGCATCGGGCTTTGCCGCACCGAGCACATGTTCTTCGAGGCCAACCGCATCACTGCGGTGCGCCAGATGATCCTCGCGCAGGACGAGAAGGGCCGGCGCGCCGCGCTCGACAAGCTGCTCCCCGAGCAGCGCAGCGACTTCGTCGAGATCTTCGAAGTCATGGCAGGCCTGCCGGTGACGATCCGCCTGCTCGATCCGCCGCTCCACGAGTTCCTGCCGCACGAGGAAGCCGAGTTCGAGGAAGTGGCCCAGGCTGCGGGGCTCGACGTCGAGACGCTCAAGCGCCGCGCCGCCGAGCTGCACGAGTTCAACCCGATGCTCGGGCACCGCGGTTGCCGTCTGGGTGTGACCTTCCCCGAGATCTACGAGATGCAGGCCCGCGCCATCTTCGAGGCGGCGATCCTCGTTGCGGAGAAGTCGGGCGCAGCGCCGATCCCCGAAGTGATGATCCCGCTCGTGGCGACCAAGCGTGAGCTCGAGCTGATGAAGGCGGTGGTCGACAAGGCCGCCCAGGTCGTGTTTGCGGAGAAGGGCCGCACGATCGACTATCTCGTCGGTACGATGATCGAGCTTCCCCGTGCAGCACTGCGTGCAGGCGAGATCGCCGAGGCCGGCGCTTTCTTCAGTTTCGGCACCAACGACCTGACCCAGACCACGCTGGGTGTCAGCCGGGACGACGCCGCGCGGTTCCTCACGACCTATGTCGAGAAGGGCATCTACGCCAGGGACCCGTTCGTAAGCCTCGACGTCGAGGGCGTGGGCGAACTGATCGCGCTAGCCGCCGAGCGGGGCAGGGCCACGCGGAGCGACATCAAGCTCGGCATCTGCGGCGAGCATGGCGGCGACCCCGCCTCGATCGCTTTCTGCGAGAAGACCGGCCTCGATTACGTCTCGGCCTCGCCTTATCGCGTGCCGATCGCGCGGCTGGCGGCGGCGCAGGCGGCGCTCAGGCGCTGATCCTGTCCGCTCAATAGCGGTCGGGATCGCGATCCTCGGGGTGGCGGTCCCGCAGAGGTGCGCGCGCCAGGCTGCCGCCCAGCCGCGCATTCTCTTCCTCGAGCACGCGGATGCGGTGGTTCGCCTCGCGCAGATCCTGCTCGGCGACGTTGCGGTAGCGGCTGTGCTCGGTCTCGGCTTCGTTGAGCCGCGCGCGCCACTTGCGGGCGCCCGAATGGCTCGCCAGTCCCAGGAACCAGCCGGCGAGGAGCGCAATGCCAAGCGCGACCCATTGCGTGAGTGTCTCGAACGGCAATTGCTGCATCTTGCCCTCCACTCTCTTGCGGTGGGCAAACCTACTCCGCGCCGGGGCCTCGCGCCACCGCTTTGATCGACTGCTGCTAGTTGCTCAGCAGCGCGTCGTTGATCGAGCAGGCCGCCGGGCCCAGGATCACGATGAACAGCACCGGCAGGATGAACAGGATCAGCGGCACGGTCATGATCGCAGGCAGGCGCGCCGCCTTTTCCTCGGCGCGCATCATGCGCTCGTTGCGGAATTCGGCCGAGAGCACGCGCAGTGCCGACGCGAGTGGCGTGCCGTATTTCTCGGTCTGGATCATCGTGGTGACGACGCCGCGGACCGCGTCGAGGTCGATGCGCATCGCCAGGTTCTCGAATGCCTGCCGCCGGTCGGTGAGGAAGCCCAGCTCGATCGCGGTCAGCGAGAATTCCTCGCCGAGTTCAGGATAGGCCTTGCCCAGTTCCTTCGCCACGCGGGCGAAGGCGGCATCGACGGTCAAGCCCGCCTCGGCGCAGATGACGAGCAGGTCGAGCGCGTCGGGAAGCCCCTTGCGGATCGCGTCGCTGCGCTTGGTGATGCGGTTCTTGAGGTAGAGGTCGGGCCCCTTGTAGCCGAGGATCAGCGCGCCGGCGACCAGGCCGTAGCGCTTGAACGCGGTCCAGTCGGCGAAGGTATCGGTGCCATAGACGAGGAAGCCCATGATGCCGCCGAACAGGATCGGCAGCACCAGCCGGCCGAAGATCACCGCGACCGCCCATTCCTTGCGGCGGATGCCGGCCTGGAGCAGCTTGATCTGCGCGGTCTTGACCTGCTCGTCCTGCAGAACCTTGAGCGAGGAGAGGAAGGCGCGGATCTTGTCCGTCGTCTCGCTCTTCTGGACGAGCTTGGCGCGGCGCTTGGACGTTGAGGCCGTGATGCCCGCCTTGAGCTGCTCGCGGCGGTCGTTGAGCGCCTTGACCCGCTTGACCATCGGGTCGCGCACCGTCGTCGCGGTGTAGATGGCGAAGAGCACGGCGAAGGCGGCCACGCCGGAGAGCAGCGTCGCCACCCACATGACGTCTACGCCCAGCAAGGTCGGTCCGGTGGGAGCGGGAGTCATCGCATCAGATCTCGAAGTTGACCATCTTGGCCATGATGAAGGCGCCGATCGCCATCCAGACCAGCCCGCCGCCGCCAGCCACCATCAGCCGCTGATCCTCGAAGAAATTGGCCATGTAGTTGTTGTTGATGAACCAGACCATGCCGAAGACCACGAAGGGCAGCGCGCCGACGATCAGCGCCGATGCCTTGGATTCGGACGACATGGCCTTGATCTTCAGCTTCATCTGGGCGCGCTTGCGCAGCACCTCTGCCAGGTTGGCGAGCGTTTCCGCCAGATTGCCGCCGGTCTCGCGCTGGATGGCGATGGTGATGGTGAAGAACTGGAATTCGGGCGTGCCGAGCCGATCCGCAGTCTCCTGCAGCGCGGCGTCGAGGGTGCGCCCGATCTTCATCTTGTCCGAGACCGAGCGGAACTCTTCGCCCACCGGCCCGGGGACTTCCTGGCCCACCACGCCCATCGTCTCCGTGATCGGCAGGCCCGAGCGCAGGCCGCGCACCAGCAGCTCGATCGCGTCGGGAAATTTGGTGGTGAACTGAGTGACGCGGCGCTTGATGAAGAAGCCTACGGCGAAATGCGGCAGCCCGAGGCCGATGAACAGTCCCAGGAACAGCGCGAGCCAGATCGGCGCACCCTTGAACCACAGCAGCGCTGCCGGGATCACCGTAAGTCCCGCCGTCGCCATGCCATATTGGCCGAGCGTCCAGGGCTTGCCCGTCATCGCGAGGCGCTTCTGGAGCAGCGCGGGATTCGGCAGCAGGCGCGACGCGGCAGCGTCCATGCCCGTGGTGCGCGTGGCGGTCACGCGGCGGATCTGCGCTTCCATCGCCGAGGCGCCGGTAGGGCTCAGCGAGTGGCGATCGCGTACGCTCGACAGCCGCCGCGAGCTCGCGCGCGCGGCCGAGGGGCCCGAGAAGGCCAGCACGGTCAGCGCCAGCACCATGAAGGCGCCCCCGCCAAGCATCAAAATGGGCAGCAATTCCATGCCGCTTGTGCCTCCGAACCCGTTTGTCCGCGGCAGCCGAAGCCGCCGATCCTGGTTACTTCTTCGCCTTGCCCGGCATCTTCACCTTGATCTCGCTGAGCTTGCCCAGCAGCGAAGTGCCCTTGCCGCCCGGCTTGGCCGATTTGCCGGCCTTGGCCGGCTTGTCGTCGTGGTCGCCCGAATCGGTGATCGCGGTGATCCGCCGGGCGAGATCGAGGAATGGCGCGAGCGACTTGGCGTTCTTGCCGGCCTCGGCGAGCGGCTTGCCCAGTTTGGCCGCCTGCGCCGCGAGGCGCGGCTCGAACGGGATCACGATGTCGATCTTGCGTTCGATCGAGCCCTCGAAGTCCTTGCGGCTGATCTCGAGCATCGCCGGCTGGTGAACCTTGTTGGCGATGATGATCACCTGGGTCTGCGGCGCGTTCGACTTGAACCAGCTGAGCAGGCGGATCGCGTCGCGCGCGGCAGCCAGCGTCAGCTCGGTCACCAGCACCGCCACCTGCACGTCGGCGATCAGGTGCGGGTGGTTGACCAGCATCGCGCGCGTAAGGTCGACCACGGTGCACTCGAAGGCGCTGCGCATCTCCTCCTGCAGCTGATAGAAGGCCGCGCCGTCGCTCAGGATCGGCGAGTTGATCGGTGCCTCGGCCGAAAGCACCGCGAGCCGTTCGGAGGCCTTCACCATCGCGCGCTCGATGAACAGCCCGTCGATGCGGCTCGGATTCTCGATCGCGTCGGTGAGGCCGCGGCCGGGCTCGAGGTCGAGCGCGAGCGCGCCGGTGCCGAAATGCACGTCGAGGTCGAGCAGTGCGGTGGAGCGCGTGTGCTTCTCGCTGAGCATCCAGGCCAGCGAGGTCGCGATCGTGGACGCGCCGCAGCCGCCGCGCGTGCCGATCACCGCCACGCTGCAATGCGGGCGGTCGCTGTCGGCCTCGGCCAGCTTGGGAGCCGCGAGCGCAGCCTGGGCCTGGCCGAAGGCGTCGCGCAACGCATCGGGGTTGAGCGGCTTCAGCAGATAATCGTGGATGCCGCTGGCGACGAGGTCGCGATAGAGGCGGACGTCGTTGACCTGGCCCGACGCGATCACGATCGTGCCGGGCTCGCAGACTTCGGCGAGCGCGTTGATGTCGTTGAGCGGATCACCGCTTTCGGAGAGGTCGACGAACAGGATGTTCGGGCTCGCCGAGACCGAGAGCGTCTGCACGGCGTTGCGCAGCCCGCCCTTGTTGACCTTTTCGGGCGACCAGCCGAGCTCGACGGCGATCGGGCGCAGCACTTCCGCGGTCGTCTCGTCGCAGACGAATGCGATGAATGGTTCGCGGTGGCTGGCACGGCCGGGTTGGAAGGGCGCGTTCACTTAATTGCCTCCCGTGGATTCGGACTTGACGGCGGTGCCGCCCCTTCCGGTGGGCGCCGCGCCGCGCAGTGCGCGGATCGACTTGGCGGCGCTCAACGGGTCGGTGGTGGGCGCGCCGGGGGCGCCGCGCACCAGATCGGCGGGATTGGCGACCATCGCCGCCAGATTGCTGTTGACCGCGCAGCCGAAGTTCGGACTCGTGCTCTGCGAATAATTGGGCGTGTAGTCGCCCGAATAATTCGGGCAGTCGGGCACCGAGGCGGTCATGCGCGTCAGCACCACGCGGACCGTGCCCGGGGCGATCTGGCCTACCGTCACCGGTGCCTGCTCCGAAAGCATCAGGCCATAGCGGTTCGCCTGTGCCGCGACCTCGCCGCGTGCGGTGCTGCCGCCGGCGCCATCGTCGACTGCGATCCGATCGCCGTAACGCAGTTCCATCGACGCGAGCCAGCCGGCGAGGCGCTGGGCTTCGCCCGCAGCGAGTCCGCTGCCGGCCGCCTGCAGATCGAGGACATAATCGTTACGCTGGACCACCGGCTGATGAACCGATTCCAGCCCGCCGTTGTGGCTCCCGCAGCCGCTGAGCAGCAGCGCCGGCGCCAGAAGGAGGAGGGGAGTGAAGCGCGCGTACATTGCTGTCTCCTCGGGATCAGAAGCCGAAGCCGGGGGCGGCCGCGCCGCCCTTCTTCTTCGATTGGGAGGGGGCGAGCGCCTTGGCCGGCGCATCTGCCGGGCGCTGGTTGGGGGCAGCCGGCGTCAGCGGTGCGGGTGCCAGCGCGCCGAGCGCCGGTGCGCCTGCAGGCGTCGCCATGCTCGGCGTGGGCCGCTGGCCGCCGCTGACGCCGGAGCTCAGCTGGCCGTTGAAGATGCGCTGGAAGTCATCCGGCGCCTTGTAGCCGTCGGTCGGCAGCGCGATCTGGTTCGCGTTGACCGGCTTCACCAGATAGGGGGTGATCACGATCACCAGCTCGGTCTCGTTGCGGCGGAAGCCGTTCGAACGGAACAGCGCACCCAGGATCGGGACGTCGCCCAGACCGGGGGCCTTGTCGATCGAGTTGTTGTGATCGTTCGAGAGCAGGCCCGCGATCATGAAGCTTTCGCCCGAGCCCAGCTCGACCGTCGTCTCGGCGCGCCGCGTGGTGAGCGCCGGAATGGTAATGCCGCTGATCTGCACCGCCCCCGCCGAGGAAAGTTGCGAGACTTCAGGGCGCACACGCATCGAGATGCGGCCGTCCGACAGTACGGTGGGAGTGAACGCCAGGCTCACGCCATATTGTTTGTATTCGACCGAGACAGTGCCCAGCGCCTGACTGATCGGGATCGGAATCTCGCCGCCCGCCAGGAAGGTGCTGCTCTCGCCCGAAAGCGCGGTGAGGTTCGGAGTCGCGAGGGTCGTCACCTGGCCGATCTGCTCGCCCAGATCGATCGCCGAGAGGATGTCGAGGCCGAACAGCCTGCCGCCAAGGCCCAGCGTCGTGTGCTCGGCGCCCTTGGCGATGTCGGTCACCGTCGTGCTGCGCGGATTGACGAACTGGCCGGTCGAGGGATCGTAGGGACCCGAGATGTAACCGCCGCCCGGCAGCGGGACCTGCGCAGTCGGGAACTTGGCCAGATCGGCGGCCGTGAAGGCGCCGGGGCTGCGGCCCGAGCCGAGGCCGAACATGAACCCGCCGGTGTTGTCGCGCGTGGCGAAATTGACGCCGACGTTCTTGATGAAGCTGCGGCTCACCTCGGCGAAGCGCACCTGGAGCTGCACCTGCAGCGGCGTGGCGGTCTTGAGCCGGTTGAACACGCCGATCTTGAGCGGCGTGTTGGGGTCCGAGACGTTGATTCCGGGATTGAGCAGCGCGGTGACCAGCCGCTGCGCCTGTTCGATGTCGTCGGGCGACGCGACGGTGCCCGTTAGCACCGCCAGCTGACCGACCGTCGTCACCTTGATATCGGCCTCGGGCATCGCGGCCTTGAGCATCTTGTCGACCGACGTGATGTTCTGGCTCACGCGAACGTTGGTCGAATAGACCACGCTGCCGTTCGCGGCGGTGGCGAACACCGTCGCCTCGCCGAAGTCCTTGCCGAACAGGTGAATCTGGCGCGGGTTGGTGACATAGACGTCCGCGACGCCCGGGTTCGAGACCCAGACATTGGCGACGTTGGCAGGCAGCGTGATCAGCTCGCCTTCGCCGACCGAGAGCAGGACCTCGCGGGTCGGGCGCTGGGTGCCGACGGGAAGCTGCGCGACGCGCGCCCGGGTGCCGTTCTGGCCGGAGCGCGCCTGCTGCGCGCCCGCGGGGCCGGCGAGCATCGCCAGCGTCGCTGCGGCAACCGCCGTCCGCTGCAGGAGAATCTTGCTTCGCATCTCAGTTCTTACCCCCGACTGGGACTTCGGTGACGGCGTTGCCGCGCGCGATCAGGATCACAGGGCCCTTGCGTACCTGCGCTCCCGGATAGGCGCCCCCCGGCGGAACCGCGCCCGGCGCGGCTGCCTCGGCGGACTTGCCCGGCACGGTACGGCGCTGGAAGCGCGACACGTCGGCACCGGTGGCGAAAGTCGTCTCGCCTTCCATCGGACGCGCGGCGACGCGGGCCAGCATTTCCTTTTCCTTCTTGGGATCGCCGTCTTCAGGCACGTTCACTTCGCCGTCCGCGATCGCCTGCTCCAGATCGCCCTGGTTGTCGGCAATCGAGCGTAGCGACAGCGACAGCGAGCCCACCGTCTGCGCGACCGAGATCTTCTCGGCGATCTTGGGAGTCACTTCGAGAGTGACCGTCGAATAGGTGTCGACGACCGTGTTGCCCTGATCGTCGGTCTTCTTGTCGGTGCGCTGGTCGGTCGCGAGCACGCGCAGGTTGCGCAGGATCGTCTCCGCAGCCTTGAGCGGCGGGCCGTCGCCGCCGCCGGCAACCGTCTGCGTCAGCATCAGATCGATTCGGTCGCCCGGGAAGACGAAGCCGGCCACTGCGCTCTGCGCGGACACCGGAACGGTGATGGCGCGCATGCCCGGGCCCAGCGCGGCGGCCAGGAAGCCGCGATCGCCCGGCTTGACCAGCGCGCCCTGCGTGAGCGGCTGGCCCGCGGGGATCGCGAAGCGCACCACCGTGCCCTGCAGCTTGGCGGGATCGCTCTCACCCTTGATGAAATAGGCGCCCTCGATGAGCTCCTTGGGCCAGGCGACGAACTTGACCGATTGTGCGTCGAGGATCGTGCCGACCGGCAGCGCGCGCGTGGCGACCATGATCTCGGTGCTGTTCTGCGGCGTCGCCACGGGTGCGGCACCCGCCGCCGGCGCGGCAGAGCCCGCCATCAGGCTGCGCGCCATGAATGCCGTCACGGCTGCTACCAGCAGCGCGCCGACGAGCAGAATGAGCTTGCGTGCATCCATTTCGCTTCAGGCCTTCCACATGTCGTGCCCGCCCCGGGCCGAGCTGGGGCTAAGCATCACGAAAACTGGTTAAAAATCGGTTCGCGAAGAATCAGGAGCGCCGCCAGGGCGATAGCCACCCCATAAGGGACCTCGATCGGCCCGGTTGCGCGGCGCCGCAGCCGGCGCTCAACGAGCATCAGCAGCGTCAGCGCGCCGCCGAGCAGCGACATCAGGATCAGCATCCACACGAGCGGCTGGACCGGCAGCCACAGCGCCAGCGCGCCGATCATCTTGACGTCGCCCCCGCCCATCTGGCCGAGCGCATAGGCGCCGACGAACAAGGCGAAGACGATCGCCGCCACGCCGATCTGCATGCCGATGTCCGGCCAGAGCGCGAGCCCGTTCACCCACCACCAGGCGGGCGCGAGCAGCGCGATCGCGCCGTTCTTCCAATTGGCGATTTCGCGGGTGCGCGCGTCCTGGATCCCTGCCGAGACCAGCAACAGCGCCAGTGCGCCGAGCAGAAAGATTGGAAACGCCGCCCCCATGACGGCAAATCCCTAGACGCGACGGCTTATCAAAACGTAACCACGACCCATGGCAACTTCCCTTATAGACCGCCGCGCGCTTCCGGCCGGCGCCAGGGTGCATCGCTGGAAGGCTCGGGACGGCTGGGATCTGCGCGTCTTCGACTGGCCCGCCGACGGGCCGAGTCCGCGGGGTTCGATTCTCTTCGAGGGCGGGCGCGGCGACATCTTCGAGAAATATCTGGAGTCCTTCGCCCATTGGCACGCGCAGGGCTGGTCGATCCGGTCGTTCGACTGGCGCGGGCAGGGCGGATCGGGCCGGCTCACGCCCGCCGCAAATTGCGGCCACATCGAAGACTATGGCGATTTCGTCGCGGATCTCGCTGACTTCCACGCCGAGTGGATTGCCTCGACTCCCGGCCCGCACGTCGCGATCGGCCATTCGATGGGCGGGCACCTGCTGCTGCGCGCGCTGGTCGAAGGAGTGATCCGGCCCGATGCCGCGGTGCTCGTCGCGCCGATGCTCGGCTTCAAGAGTCCTTTCGGCCCGTTCGGCGAGCGCGCGGCGCGGCTGCTTGGCGGGCTCGGCAATCCGGCGCGCGCCGCCTGGAAGGGGAATGAGAAGCCCTACACCACCGAGACGCGCGCCGCGCTGCTGACGCACGATCCCGATCGCTATTCGGACGAAATCTGGTGGCAGACGCAGCAGCCGGAGCTGATCACCGGTCCGCCGAGCTGGCGCTGGGTGATCGAGGGCTTTCGCTCGAACCGCGAGCTTGCCGCCGACCCCCGGCTCGAGACGATGGACGTGCCGGTGCTGATGCTGGTGGCGACGCACGACGGGCTGGTCGATGCGCGCGCGGCGCTGAAGATCGGCCCCAGGCTGCGCGACGCGCGCACGGTGGTGTTCGACAAGGAAAGCGCGCACGAGATCCTGCGCGAGGCCGAT